>JADYZK010000350.1 GCA_020853175.1 Bacteroidales bacterium | reverse complement strand
CCGTTGGTTTTATCCGCAAACTGCCCCACGGCCTCATCGAATCGTTCAAATCAACGCTCGACGAGCTTAGAGAATCTGATATTTTGTTGCATGTGGTTGACATTTCGCATCCTGAGTTTGAATCGCAGATTGAAACCGTGAACCAAACTTTATTGGAAATCGGTGCCGCCGACAAAAAAACAATCATGGTTTTCAACAAGATTGATGCCTACACTTTTGATGTAAAAGACGAAGACGACCTCACTCCTGCCACTCCACGCAATGTTTCCCTCGATGAGATGAAGCAAACATGGATGGCAAAGTCGGAACTGACAACCATTTTTATCAGCGCGCTGAATAAAGATAACTATCAAGATATGAGAGAACTATTGTACAAAGAGATCAAAGATATGCACGCCATTCGCTATCCTTTTGACAATTTTCTGTATTAATTCTCAGGACTTAGAAGAGCTCCGACATTAAAATCTTTTAATTTTTGATTGACAAGCAAAGTGATATGAAAAAAATTCAACTCATCGGTCTTTCCATACTTTCTGGCCTTTTGATGACTTTAGCGTGGCCGGCCAATGGTTTTGCACCAATCATTTTTGTGGCATTGGTTCCGCTGCTCTGGTTGCAAGATGTAATGGGAAAAACCACCGATGGCAAACGTCAAAAAGGCTTTTTTGGACTTGTCTATCTGAGTTTTATGATTTGGAACAGCCTCACTACCTATTGGATATGGAATTCCACCGACATAGGTGCCATTGCTGCCATTGGCCTCAACAGTTTGTTTATGACTACCGTGTTTTGGTTGTTTCATTGGACCAAAATCAAAATGTATGACAACCAAAAAGGGTTTTTAATTCTCATTTTCTATTGGCTCACGTGGGAATGGTTCCATTTTGATTGGGATTTGAGTTGGCCTTGGTTGACTTTTGGACACGTTTTTTCAACGCGTCACACCTGGATTCAATGGTATGAATTTACCGGTGTTGGTGGCGGAACACTGTGGATAATTCTTGTTAACATCCTTATATATAATCTGTTAAAAATTATAAAAGACACTTCTTTTCGATCGCTCGCGTTCAAAAAGAATCTTGCCCTTGTTCTCGTGGCCATTGTTGCACCCATCGTTGTTTCAAAAGTAATGTACAACAACTATACTGAAAGCGGTCCCGAAGCCGAAGTGGTTGTTGTTCAGCCCAATTTTGATCCTTATACAGAACAATATGAGCTTCCACCGAGTGAAATTATTGATCGCAATTTGAATCTTGCCATGCGTGCCATGACCCCACAAACCGATTTCATTGTTTCGCCGGAATCGGCGATTCAAGAAGAAATTTGGGAAGAACTTTTAGATCAGTCGGCAGGTTTGAAGCAGGTTCAAGGTTTTATCAACGAACATCCACATACAGCCATAGTTATAGGTGCCAGTACCTTTAGCAATGTGCCAAAAGGAAAAGAAAACGACCATGCCGCGCGCAAGTTTCGAAAATCTAACGACTATTACTTTGCACACAATACCGCTTTTTACCTCGATGACGGCCATCCGCTGAAGTTTTATCACAAGTCGAAACTCACCCCGGGCGTGGAAATGATGCCTTCATGGGGCTTTTTAAAACCCATTAAAGACTATGCCATCAACCTTGGCGGAACCGTAGGAACCCTCAAAGTGGATGATCAGCGCAAAGTGTTTGCGCACAAAGACGGCGTTTTTAGAATTGCCCCCGTGATTTGTTACGAATCGGTGTATGGTGAGTTTGTCACCAAATATGTGCAAAACGGTGCCAATCTAATCTTCATTATCACCAACGACGGCTGGTGGGGCAATAGTCCGGGCCATCGGCAACACCTTGAGTTTGCTAAGCTGAGAGCTATCGAAACGCGACGCAGCATTGCGCGGTCAGCCAACACAGGAATTTCCGCCTTTTTCAATCAAAAAGGCGATATTTTTCAAGCTACGCCTTATCGCGAAGAAGCTGTCATTCGACAAAAGATTTCAGCCAATAATGCCATCACTTTTTACGTACGTTATGGCGATTATTTGGCGCGAATTTCCCTTTTCATCAGTGCTATCTTTTTGGTAACCGCATTTGCACGTGCCATTTTGAAAAAGAAAAAAGCACTCTAACACACACCATGTCAGCTCATTCAAACGATTTACATCTTCAGCTTGGACCTTTTCAAGGCATTACGGATGTGTATTACCGCAATACCTTTCAAAAATATTTTGGTGGCATTGATACGTTTTTTACACCGTTTTTTTCGGGCATACACAAAGAAAACAGCAAAAGCTTACGAACGGATGAAATTGATGTGGCACACAACAACCCGCTCACACTCACCCCTCAGCTTTTGAGCAACGATGGCATTGAAATTCTTCGTTTTGCCGATCAGTGTCAGGCCATGGGCTATCGCGAAGTGAACCTCAATATGGGTTGCCCCTACCCACAGGTTGCACGTAAAAAGCGCGGATCGGGAATGATGCCATATACCGATTTAGTTGCCCAGATTGCTGACGAAATAAGAGGAAAGATGCCCCTTGCTTTCAGCATCAAATGCCGCCTCGGCTATTACGATTCCACCGAAATTGATGCTTTGATCCCTATTTTCAACAGTTTAAATTTAAGCGAGTTAATTGTTCATGCCCGCCTTGGAAAGCAGATGTACGGCGGCATCCCCGACTTTGAAAAGTTTGCAGCCATCATTCCGCAGATCAACACCCGATTGGTTTACAACGGTGATGTTTTTTCGCCTGCTCAACTTCAAATATATCAGCAAAAGTTCAGTCCTATCAACCATTGGATGCTGGGTCGCGGTATTCTATCTGATCCATTTTTGGCATCCGACTTAAAGGGAACAACCCTTGAAAGCGACCCTGAAGCCAAAAAAGAACAGGTTTTGAAGTTCATCACCTCGCTTTATCTTTTGCGCAGAAAGGCCAAGAACAACAATCCCGCCATCTTGGGCCGCATGAAAGAACTCTGGTCATACCTCTATCTTTCTTTTGACGAAGCTGAAAATGTTTGGCGAAGCATCAGAAAAAGTACTGATTTCGACAGTTATGAAGATGCCGTGGCAAGGGTATTTAAACACCATCACTGGTTAGGAACAGGTTATGTAAGGGCTCCGAAAGACGACTTTTTAGCACCCACAGATGTGGAACACGCTTAAATCATTGGATTTAATGAAAATTCAAAAATTCCATCCGTTTATTTTACGCGGTGGATGAGGAAAATTATTTATCGTCTTAAAAGCCTATAGCCCTATCTAAAGAGGTAATGATGTACATTTGCTCAACTGTTTAGCCCTATTGACTCATGCGCTTACCCAAATTCAAATTTCACCTCAGCTACCAGATGATTGTTTGGTCGTTGGTGAGCATTGCCATCCTACTGGCAACTGGATATTTGATTATTTCTTACATCTACCGTTTGCAAGAAAATACCCGACTGCTGATCACCGAAAATGTGATCAGCACGCGCAATGCTCAAGAGCTTCGTTTTGCCCTTTATAGGGTAAGGGCTGCCTCGCTGACCAACCTATTTGATAAGAGCGATGAACAGTTGGTGATCGTGCAAAATGAGCAAAAAGTATTTTTAGGGTTGTTGGATAAAGCTGGCTTTTCAGCACAAAAAGAAGAAGAAAAAAAATTAATACAGCAGATTGCAGCACTTTTTTTAAACTACGAACAAACCCTTCGCAACGCGCACGAGCTGCACCGGCAGGGCAAACTTAGCGAGCCCAATGCTTTGATTGTTTTGGCAAGCCAAGACCTTATCAAAACCATAGAAGACAAGACCATCCAGCTCATCTCTATCAAAGAACAAACCCATGCTGAGTTGGAAAAAAGCATTCAAATCAACGACAACGTCATCACAGTTTCCATTTATTCGTTGGGCATCAGCGGCATTATTATGGGTTTAATTTTGGGATGGCTCATTGCCCGCATCATTTTAAATCCCATTTACAAACTTGTTTTAAAAGTACGAGATGCAGCCGGCAGCGAGGTGGTAGAACATATTAGAATGACGCCGGGTAAAGAACTCGAGGAGTTGGACTTACATATCAATCGCTTGATAGGACGCATCAGCAAAGCCAACGAAGATTTGCGGCAAAACCGCGAACTTCTCGAACGTTCAGCCAAGTTTGCTGCTATTGGAAGAATTGCACCCGCCTTGGCCCATGAAATTCGCAATCCGCTTACTTCAATTAAGATGCTTATACACAGCCTGTTAAACGAACTACAAGCCAATCAAGAACAAAAAGATGATCTTGAAATTATGCTGCATGAAATAAGCCGGATGGAAGATTTTTTACAAAATTTCTTGCGTTATGCACGTCCGGCAAAGCCACAGCTGCAATCCATACAACCCGAAGAATGTATTAAACCCGTGTTGCAGCTCATGCAAGCGCGGTTTAAACAAGGCAACATTGACATTGAAACCATCAACGAAAACAGCCATTTATACGTGAGTGTAGATCCCAATATGATCAAGCAAATACTGCTCAATTTGCTCAACAACGCCATAGAAGTGATGCCCAAAGGAGGGAAAATTTCCATTACCACAAGCCAACAGTTTGTTGAACCCGGAATGCGAAAAATGCTTGTTATTTCAGTGTCCGACACCGGCCCGGGCATTCCTGAAGAGATCGCTGAAACACTTTTCGATCCCTTCGTAAGAGCAAAAGAACAAGGCATCGGTTTGGGATTGTCCATTTCGCAGCGCATCGCCGATATGCACCACGGTTTCATCAAAGCGGGCAACAACGCCAACAAGGGAGCTGTTTTTACATTGTACCTTCCCTTACCAAACTGAGTTCTATCATGAAAAAAATATTGATCGTTGACGACGAAGAAAACGTAAGGTATTCCTTTCGGAAATTTTTTAGAGATGCGCACACCAGCATTTCTGAAGCACAAAACGGTATGGAAGCCATCAACATCATCAAAAAAGAAAACTTCGACTTGGTGCTGATGGACATTGAGATGCCCGGCATCAGCGGCCTCGAAGCCATCCAAAGGGTGAAAGCGATGCAGCCCAACCTGCCGGTAATCATCATGACAGCTTTTGGAACCACCGAAAGGGTGATTGGCGCCATGAAATATGGTGCTTTTGAATACATTGAAAAGCCATTCGACATTGAGCGACTCAAAAAATTAGTGAAAGAAGCCCTTGCCATCAAACAACTTACTTCGGAAGAACCTCCTGAGAGTAGCATAAAATCTGTGGCAGCCGGCGAAATTATCGGAACAAGTGCTGCTATAAAAGAGGTGTTTAAAATGATTGGACGCGTGGCTGCCTCCGACGTAAGTGTTTTAATCAGTGGCGAAAGTGGAACTGGTAAAGAATTGGTGGCTAAGGCATTGCACCAATACAGCGACCGTTCAGAAAAGCCCTTTATTGCCATCAACTGTGCAGCCATTCCTGAAAATCTTTTAGAGAGCGAGCTTTTTGGTTACGAAAAAGGAGCCTTCACCGATGCCGGACAATCCAAACAAGGAAAATTTGAACAAGCCGATGGAGGAACCTTATTTTTAGACGAAATAGCAGATATGGGTTTGTCGTTGCAAGCCAAACTACTTCGTGTGCTTCAAGACGGCACTTTTGAGCGCTTGGGCAGCAACAAAACCATTCATACCAAAGTTCGCATTGTTTCGGCATCCAACAAAAACCTCGATCAGGCTATTATCGAAAAAAGTTTCAGAGAAGACCTGCTCTATCGCCTCAAAGTGGTTACCATTACCATTCCGCCTTTGCGGATGCGCAGCGAAGATATTCCGCTTTTATCCAATTATTTTCTTGCCCGTTTCACCCACGAAATGAAACGTCCGGCCACTACTTTGCCTGCCGATAGCCTTGATATTTTAAATAAATATGCTTGGCCGGGCAACGTTCGGCAGTTGGAAAACCT
>JADYZK010000349.1 GCA_020853175.1 Bacteroidales bacterium | reverse complement strand
GGTTTGTATTTCATTACCTGAAAGCTTTCAAGATCAGTCCATTTGATGTTCTTTTCTTTCAAAAGAAGTGGAAAAAATGAAATTCTGATGCCGTTTTTATTGATCACAGTGGTGAGTTTTAGCCTTGCCATAAACACCATGATTCCACTGGTCAAGAATAAAACGAAGAGAAAGGTGACAATTAATCCGCTGTTGCTCATGGGGTTATCTCCATAATTGATGCCTTTTGCCAGCTGCTGATACAAACCTACTCCGAAGGTAATGAGTGGAATAAAGCTTGCAGTGAGCAGTAAAAGCCAAAGCCAGACTTGATTGAATTTTTGCGTTTCGGTGAATGTTTTCATGTTGAAAGGTTTGGCTTATGCAGAATATTTTTCAAGAATAGTTTCAATATTTTTCGGTGTAGTCTTGTAAATTTCGGTAAAAGCACATCTTTTGCAGGTTACTGTTGTATAGCAGTTGCGGCTTAGATTCAAAATCCTGCAAAGGACACTTCCCCTTGTTTTTAAGTGTCCGATTTCATGTTGATTGAACTGACATTTAGGACAACTGTATTTGAATGTTTTCATACTTCGGGTTCTTTTTTTGGTGTGTCTTCATTTTTCAAACGTCCGGCACTGCGAAGCGCTTTGTCAATGATCCATTCCAGCTGCCCGTTGGTGCTGCGGAACTCGTCCGCAGCCCATTTTTCAATGGCAGCCAATTTTTTGGCATCAATGCGCAGGGCAAATGCTTTTTTTTGCGCCATTTTTTATTGATGTAATGTTCCGGTATTTACAACAGGAGTTGCTTCTTTGTCGCCACACAAAACCACCAGCAGGTTGCTCACCATCGTAGCTTTTTTGTCTTCGTCCAACTCCACGATGCCTTTCTTTGAAAGCTGATCGAGAGCCATATCCACCATGCCTACTGCACCTTCAACAATTTTAAAACGGGCCGAAACAATGGCAGAGGCCTGTTGACGTTTGAGCATGGCTTGAGCTATTTCCTGGGCATAAGCAATGTAGTTGATCCTTGCCTCAATCACTTCAATACCGGCCATGTGTAAACGTTCGGCAATTTCTTTTTCGAGTTGATCGTTCACCTCTTCGCCTCCGGCGCGCAAGGTAAGTTCGGCTTGTTCGTCGTCAAAATCATCATAAGGATACAACCCGGCAAGTTTTCTCAGAGCGGCTTCGCTTTGCACAACCACAAAATTTTCAAAGTCATCCACCGCGAAAGCAGCCTTAAATGTGTCGGAAGCCCGCCAAACCAACACCAAACCAATCATAATGGGGTTGCCGATTTTGTCATTCACTTTGATGGGGTCGCCATCGAAGTTGCGGGCGCGAAGTGAAATCTTACGTCGTACAAAAAAAGGATTCACCCAAAAGAATCCATTTTGTTTGATGGTTCCGGAATACTTTCCAAAAAGTACCAAAACCATGCTTTGATTGGGGTTCACCACTGCAAAGCCAACAGCGATAAAGGCACCAATGGCCACTGTAAGTGCATACCACGGAACTGCAGTGAGCACAGCAACAGCAGGTCCGCCCAAGATGAACACGATGGCTACTGCAAGAAGCACATAACCTGAATAAGGATTGTGAATTTTTTCCATTTTGAAATGATATTAAAATGATATCACAAATGTATTTCTTTTCCTGATGTTGGCAAGTTTTTTTGCATAAAAAAAACCGAATGTTAAAAAACATCCGGTTTTTAATCAGTTGAGGGTACAATGGCTCACTTCATTAGATATACGCCATCATCGCCAAAGCGAATTTGTTTGTTTTTATACAAAAGTCCGATGGCTTTTTTGAAATTTTTCTTGCTCATTTCGAGGAGGTCATACACGTCTTCAACATCACTTTTGTCGTTCAGCGGAAGAAAGCCCCGATTTTTTTGAAGTTCCATGACTATTTTTTCAGCCAGCGCTTCTACTTTATCGTATCCGGGCTTCAACAGTCGGAGGTCAATTTTTCCATCTTCGCGTAATTTTGAAATGTAAGCCGTTCGTTTGAGGCCTTTATGCATTCTTTCAAACACCTCGTTTTCGTACAACAGACCCTGGTGGCTGCTGTTGATGATGGCTTTGTAGCCCAAATCGGTTTTTTCCCAGAGTATGATTTCAACTTCTTGACCCTCGGTATAATCGGGAGGCGTTTTGTCAATAAACCTTTCAATTTTGGCAGAGGCTGCAATGCGCCCCGTTTCAGGATCGGCAAAAAGATACACGAGGTATTTCTTTCCTTCGATCATTTTTGCTTTTTGCTCGCGGTAGGGAACCAGCAGTTGTTTTTCGAGGCCCCAATTGAGGAAAGCGCCGGTAGTGTTTACATCGGCAGCTTCTAAGTAGGCCACTTCGTTGAGTTGGGCAAAAGGTTTTGTGGTGGTAGCAATGGGGCGGTCATCAGAATCGAAATAGATAAACACATCAATGGTGTCGCCTTCTTTGCTTCGGGCAGGAATCCATTTGGTGGGCAGCAGCACCTGCGAACCCGCTCTATCAGTGAGATAGGCACCATGCGTTTCAAAATGTTCAATGGTGAGTTGATTGATTTTCCCAGCGGTATATTGTTCTGTCATGTGAATTGAAATTGAGCCGATAAAGGTAGTTATTTTGTGTGCAGCACAAAAAAGTTGTCAAAAAGCACAGCAAAACGGTGTGATTGGACGATAAAAAATAATGTTCTATAAAAAAAGGCTGTCTTTTGGTTCGGACAGCCTTTTCTAAATCGTAATACAGCCCTTAAATCATGGGATAGTCTTTGAATATCTCATCTGATTTCATGAGAATATCAACATATTGTGCTCTACGATAGGTGAGAGGGTCTTTGGTTTTTTTGTTCGACAAACTTCCGCGAAACTCATCCAAAGTATTGTAATCCTTGGCGGTCATCCAAGCTTCAATATCGTTTAACATTCGGGTAATTTGTTTTGGACCATTTTTGTAAATGGTGCTCACCACTTGCACAGCATCGGCACCTGCCAAAATCATTTTGATAACATCGGTGCCATTAAAAACGCCATTGCTGGCGCAGATGCTGGCATTAATTTTGTCATACAGCAAACCGGCAAACCGCAATGAAAGTCGGTTGTCTTGCTCGTGACTGAGGTTGTAAGGAAAATGATGCTTTTCGGTTTCAATGTTGATGTCGGGTTGAAAGAGGCGGTTGAACAGCACAAAACCATCGGCACCGCGCTTGTCCATTTCCGAGATGGTGTAGAGTTGGTTGGTGTAATAAGGACTTAATTTCACACTCACAGGAATGGAAACGACTTTTT
>JADYZK010000348.1 GCA_020853175.1 Bacteroidales bacterium | reverse complement strand
CCCACAATTTAAGATGTTCATCATAAGGTTCTTACATGCAGGCATCTCCTTATTGGTCATCTCCTTCGGCTACCGCATCGCCAGCTTGCTCACTGCCAAAGAAACCGCTTACAGGGTGGCCCTTTTGCTGGCTGTTTTTTGGTTCATGCCCTTTTTGAGTGTGCGCAATATGGTGGAGATGGTTTCTATTCCATTTCTAATGTATGGATCGTTGATTATTCTTCGTCAGGAGCTGATCCGCAAAGCCGATGAACCCGGCTATCATCAAACTTCGTTCCTCGTAGCCGGATTCTTTTTGGGATTGGCCTTTTCTGTACGCTTTCAAACCCTTATTTTCACTGGAGGTATTGGCTTGGCACTTCTCATTGCCGGCAACCGCAAAGGCATGTTCAGCACGGCTTTGGGCTTTTTGATTTCGACTGTTTTGATTCAAGGTTTTGTTGATTTTTTGGTATGGCGCGTTCCTTTTGCCGAATTTGCAGAATATGTGCGCTACAACATGAGCCATGCTTATGAATACCACACCGCGCCTTGGTACAATTACATTTTGGTGCTGCTAGGGCTGCTTATCCCGCCTTTGAGCCTGATGCTCTTGTTTGGATTTTTCAAAAACTGGCGCAAAAATTTCATCCTTTTTCTTCCGGTCTTTCTGTTCGTCGTTTTTCATTCCATTTTTCCTAACAAACAAGAACGTTTCATTTTGCCTATCGTTCCTCTATTGATTGTTTTGGGGTTGTCAGGTTGGGAAGAATTTGAAAAAACATCGGATTTTTGGAAGAAGAATCGTAAACTTTTAATCGCCGGAATGGTGTTCTTTTGGGCGGTAAACATTACCCTTTTGATGGCTTTCACGCCGATGTATTCCAAAAAAGCCAGGGTAGAATCCATGTCGTACTTGCGCAACTATCCCCACACAAAATTTTTTCTCATTGAAGACAACAACAGCAATATACTTCGGTTTCCGCCAGTTTATTATTCCGGTCACTGGCCGCGATATGAAGCTCTGATCAAACACACCGATTACAAAGCATTTGCTGCTTCGCAAAATTGGGATTTGAAGACAAATCAACCCGAATTTGTACTTTTTTATCAAGAAAACGACTTACAGGCAAGAGTTGATTCGATGCAAAAATATCTCCCTGATCTGGTTTATGAAACCCGTTTCAAGCCTGGAATGATGGACCGGTTGATCCACCGCATCAATCCCATCAACGCCAACGAAACGATCACCCTCTATCGCAATCAAGCACTTATTCCACAAAAAGCCGGCGAGTGATGACCAAAGACCAAGCCCAGTTGAGAATTGAGGAACTGAGCCGGTTGCTCGATCAACACAACTACAACTATTACGTTCTGGCAGCTCCAACCATCACCGATTATGCATTTGATATGCTGATGGAAGAGTTGATCCGTTTGGAAAATCAATTTCCTGATTTGTCCGCTGCCGACTCCCCCAGCAAACGTGTGGGTGGCGAGGTGACCAAGCAGTTTCAAACCGTTCAGCACCGCTATGCCATGCTTTCGCTTTCCAATTCTTACAACGAAGGCGAGATTCGTGAGTTTCACAATAGGGTCGTCAAAACACTCGAGCAAGAAGCTGAATATGTGTGCGAGTTGAAATATGACGGACTGGCCATCAGCATTTTGTACGAAAACGGAAAACTCATTCAAGCCGTTACACGCGGCGATGGGAACAAGGGCGATGATGTGACCTCCAATGTGAAAACCATCCGCAGCATTCCGCTTAAGCTGAAAGGCTCTTATCCCAAACGTTTTGAGATCAGAGGAGAAATCTATTTTCCGCATGACAGTTTCCAAGCTGCGAACGAAGCACGCATTGAAGAGGGCACTGCGCCTTTTGCCAATCCACGCAATGCCGCTGCGGGAACTTTGAAAATGCAAGATTCTGCCGAAGTGTCACGCCGAAAGTTGGATTGTTGGTTCTATTACATTATGGGCGAAAATCTCCCTTTTAAAAGCCATTACGAAAGCCTTCAAGCTGCCAAAAGCTGGGGATTTAAAATTTCCTCAGCCATCGCTTTATGCAAAAATGAAGCGGAGATTTTTGAATATATTCACGATTGGGAGAAAGGACGTAACGAACTTCCGTTTGACATTGACGGCATCGTGATCAAAGTCAACCGTTTTGACCAACAACAGCTGCTGGGCTTCACCGCCAAATCGCCCCGCTGGGCCATAGCTTACAAATACAAAGCCGAAGAGGTTACTACACAATTGCTTACGGTCACTTATCAGGTTGGACGCACCGGAGCTGTTACGCCTGTGGCCAACCTCAAGCCCGTGCTTTTGGCCGGAACAACGATAAAAAGAGCCAGTTTGCACAATGCTGACATCATTCTGGGTTTGGATTTGCATGAAAACGACACCGTGGTGGTTGAAAAAGGCGGCGAAATCATCCCAAAAATCACTTCTGTAAAAACCGCTTTGCGCGACCCGTCGAGTAAAGAAGTCAGTTTCATCACCCATTGTCCTGAATGCGGCACAGCCTTGGTTCGCTCCGAAGGAGAATCGGCTTGGTATTGTCCCAACAGCTACCATTGTCCGCCGCAGATCAAGGGTCGGCTTTCGCATTTCATTGCCCGCAAAGCCATGAACATTGAGGGGTTGGGCGAAGGACGCGTGGAGTTGCTTTTCGATCACGGATTGGTTCACAACGTAGCTGATTTATACGATTTGCGTTATGATCAATTGTTGGGCCTAGAGAAAACCTTTGAAGACGACGATGGAAAGCTCAGGAAAATTGGTTTCAGAGAAAAAACCAGCCGATTGATTGTGGAAAGTATCGAGGCCTCAAAAGCAATACCTTATCCCCGACTGCTTTTCGCGCTGGGCATCCGCTTTGTAGGCGAAACTGTTGCAGCTAAGCTGGCTGAGGCTTTCCCTTCGATTGAGCTGCTTATGCGCGCACAATACAACGATTTGATTGAAGTTGAAGAAATTGGCGACCGCATTGCCGAATCGGTGTTGGCCTTTTTCGATGATCTTGAAAATATGCAAACCATCTCGCGCTTGCAGCAGCATGGATTGCAGTTCAGTCATGTCGCAAAAAACACAATGCTGAGCAGTGTTTTGGAAGGAAAAACAATCGTCATCAGCGGTGTTTTTGAAACCTTCAGTCGTGATGAAGCTAAAACCCTGATTGAAAATCATGGAGGAAAAGTTTCAAGCTCCATCTCAGCCAAAACAAGTTTTATCTTGGCCGGCGACCAAATGGGACCTTCCAAAAAAGAAAAAGCAGAAAAGCTCGGTGTTCAGCTAATGGATGAAGCTGGGTTTTTATATCTGATAAAGCAAGAATAAACAATCCTTTTAAGGCTTTTTAACCTCCTTTAAAGCTTTTTCGCTTTGTTGTTCGTTAAAAATATATACCAGCCTGAAGGTGAGGTTGTTGTTGTATTGATGGCGGTGCCATGGAGTAGAATTTCCAAGTGTTGTAAACTCGCGGGTGCGTATCTTGGTCATAGAATAAGCATACCTAAAGTTAAACTTTAACTTCCGATAAATACGCATTTTCAAGTCAATCAAAACATTCACATCGTAAGGCTTATAGACTCCGTTGCCTGCGTCGGTGGCAGTTTGTCGGCCATGCTCCCATTCATCGGCAGTGATGAGGCTTGCCCACGAAAAACCTGTGCCAACGGTGATAAAATCTTTATCGGTATAGTGCAAAAGCAAAGGTATTTCCAAGTAATTCAAACGTAGTTTATATGCGCCATTAAGCGAATCTTGGGAATATTGTGCTTTTTGGTTCGCCCCTTTTTGGGTGAATGCAGTTTCCAACGAAATGTCCCAGTTGCCTTTAAAAGGAACCATCACACCAACACCGGCATTGAGACCGGGCATTTTGTAGCCATACGCCTCATCGCCATCTACTTGCGACATATTGAGTCCACCTGCTACAAAGCCTTTGATGATTTGAGCTTCAGAAACACCTGTTAAAAATACAAAAAACAACAGCCACACTGCTCTTCTATCCATAGAAATAAGATTTTGTGCAAACTTAACGAATAAGACCGCGATCTATTGCAATTTTTGGAATTCTTTCTACTTTTTATGACTTGTTGCACAAATACAAACAAAACAGCTTGTTAGGAAGTTTAGTCCGAAATTACAATCCAGTTGAAATAATCCATCTTATACATTTGATACATAATATTTTATAGGTTATTTATAGAGATAATTCGATTAAGTCAACCCACTGATAAATGAAAGCAGGATTGACCTTTGCAACCGATTGAGATTTCTTTGCATTAAAATTAAAAAATAGGTTTTTCACTCAAAAAATCACAGCATGAATAAAGCAGTTATTGTTTCAGCAGTCCGCACTCCTATAGGCAACTTTGGTGGTTCGTTATCCTCCGTGAGTGCCGTTGAGTTAGGCCGCATCGCTGCCGTTGAAGCCATTCAGCGAGCAGGAATAGAAGCATCACAAGTTGAAGACGTGATTGTCGGAAACATTCTATCAGCCGGGTTAGGCCAAAATATCGCGCGTCAAATCAGCATCTACTCCGGTATTCCTGAAACAACGCCTGCCATCACCATCAACCAACTCTGTGGTTCAGGTTTGCGGGCGGTGATGATGGCTGCGCAGCAAATTATTTTGGGTGAATGTGATATTATTTTGGCTGGTGGTACCGAAAGCATGTCCAACGCACCTTATCTGCTTCCTAAAGCCCGCAACGGCTACCGCATGGGCGATGGTGCCATTGTTGACAGCATGATCCTCGACGGGCTCACCGACGCTTTCAACAACTACCACATGGGCGTAACAGCCGAAAACATTGCCTCGCAGTGGAACCTCAGCCGCGAAGAGCAGGATCAATTTGCACTCAACAGTCAATTGAAAGCCGAACAAGCACAAAAAACTGGACGTTTCAAAGCCGAGATTGTTCCTGTTGTCATTCCTCAAAGAAAAGGTGATGCCATCATAGTGAGTGAGGATGAATTTCCAAAACACGGCATGACGATAGAGAAACTCAGCAAACTACGACCGGCATTTAAGTCTGACGGCAGTGTAACGGCAGGCAATGCTTCCGGCATCAACGACGGAGCTGCTATGTTGATCGTGATGAGCGAACAAAAAGCCAAAGAGCTTGGGTTGAAGGTGTTGGCCACCATAGAAGGCAGCGCTTATGCTGCCCTCGACCCCAAAATTATGGGATATGGCCCTGTTCCTGCAACAAAAAAAGTACTCAAAAACAGCGGTTGGAAGATTTCCGATCTTCAATTGATCGAAGCCAATGAAGCCTTTGCTGCACAGTCGTTGGCCGTGGTAAAAGACCTCGAACTGAACACCGATATCGTGAATGTGAACGGCGGCGCCATCGCCCTAGGTCATCCGATTGGTGCTTCTGGAGCAAGAATTTTGATCAGTTTGATTTATGAAATGGAAAAAAGAGACCTTCAAAAAGGATTGGCCACACTTTGTATCGGCGGCGGACAAGGCATTGCCATGCTCGTTTCACGTGCATAAGACACATTATTTAATCATCAATAAAATAATAGAGATATGAAAAAGCTTAACAATCAGGTTGCTGTAATCACCGGAGGAGCCGATGGAATTGGTAAAGCAGCCGTTCAACGTTTTGCCCAAGAAGGCGCAAAGGTCATCATTTGGGACATGAATGAGGCCAAAGGACAGGAAACTGCAGCTGCACTGACGGCTGCCGGAGCAGAAGTCAGCTTTATGAAGGTGAACACTGCCGATTTTAAAGTGGTGGAAGCAGCCACAAACGAAGTGATCAACACTTTTGGAAAGATTGACATCTTGGTCAACAATGCAGGCATCACCCGCGACAGCACCTTAAAAAAGATGACCACCGAACAATGGCAGTCGGTCATTGACGTGAACCTCACCGGTGTTTTTAACTGCACCAAATGCGTTGCCGCCTTCATGACAGAAAAAAACTATGGCCGCATCATCAACACCTCTTCTGTAGTGGCGCTTTATGGCAATTTCGGACAAACCAATTATGTAGCTACCAAAGCAGCGCTCATCGGCATGACAAAAACCCTTGCCAAAGAATTGGGTCGCAAAGGAATCACAGTGAATGCAGTAGCTCCAGGCTTTATTGCAACAGAAATGGTAAAAAAAATGCCTGAAAATGTTTTGGCCGGAATGCGTGACAAAACCCCTGTTGGTCGTTTGGGAGAACCCGAAGAAATTGCTGCTGCATATCTCTTTTTGGCAAGCCCCGAATCGGGTTTCATCAATGGAACAACACTCAGCGTGGATGGTGGTGTAACCATTTAATTTTTATCAGCCGTTGAAAGCCTTTGAAACAACTTTACAACGCCATTTCAGTTTGGCTTAGGTGAGCTCGTTCAATATAAATTAAATCAATCATTTAAATGGCCACAGCACAACAAGTTACAGGAGGATGGATTCTCATCGTCATATACGCGATCGCCATCTTGTTTTTCGTTATCCGCGGTGCTTTACGCACCAAAAGCATGAACGATTACGCTTTGGGTTCGGTTAACTTTTCACCGTTTTTTGTGGGTTTGTCACTGGCGGCGGCCATGACGAGTGCAGCCACTTTTGTCATCAACCCGGGCTTGATTGCCGCTTATGGTTTCAGTGCGGTCCTATCATTCGGATTGTTTTTTCCATTGGCTTCCTTGGTTTCTTTGGTAATCTTAACAAAGAGCTTCCGACGCTTTGGAAGCAGCGTAAAAGCCTCTACTTTAGCGAGTTGGATCGGAAGTCGTTACAAAAGCAAAGGCTATTCCATTTTTATAGCCTTCCTCTCGGTGCTGCTGATTACCTTCATTGTTTTGATTTTGGTGGCCATCACCAAAGTGTTAAGCAAAGCCTTGAACACCAACGAAGTTTATACCCTTTTAGGTGTGATTGTTTTTGTTTTTGGCTATATGATGTTTGGTGGCGCCAATGCGATGGTTTATACCAATACCATCCAGGCTTTTGTGATGGTATTAGTAGCAGTTATTTTGCTTGTTTCGGGCTATCCTTACCTCAAAGACGGCCTATTTGTATTTGTTGAAAAACTCAAAACGATTG
>JADYZK010000347.1 GCA_020853175.1 Bacteroidales bacterium | reverse complement strand
CACCATCCCTTTGCGCAGAAGCGGTAAGCCTGAAGATGTGGCCGATGTGGCCGTCTTTTTGGCCAGCGACCTTTCGGCTTATGTTACCGGACAAGTCATCAGCGTTTGTGGTGGCATGAGCATGTAAATTTTAATGTCCGGCGGCCTTCGCCGGACTTTTTCTCTGAATAATCTTACGTTCGATATGATCACAGGCATCAACTGGTGGATGATAATTCCGGTATTGACAACCGCGTTGGTGTATGCTGTCGTGATGTATTACCGCCATCCGCGTCTTAAATTAAGCCCAACACTCAAAAGATTTCTTTTTGTTTTGCGCTTTGCTGCTGTGGCTTTGATTGCTTTTTTGTTGCTTGCACCGCATCTTATTCAAACTAAAAAAGTGGTGGAACAACCTATGGTCATTATCGCACAAGACAATTCGGCTTCCATAGTTTCAGGCAGTGATGCCGGTTTTTATACCAAAAATTACTTAGATCAGCTTCAAACCTTAAAGTCAAAGCTTTCAGATAGGTTTGAGGTTGTTTCTTATACTTTTGGACAGGAACTTCAAAAAAATGACAGTATTACTTTCGATGAACAGGCAACCGATATTTCCGCTCTCCTGAATACGGTTTCAAATACTTACTACAACAGAAATGTTGGAGCTTTGGTGTTGTTGTCGGATGGCATCAACAACAAAGGCATTCAGCCCGAATTGGTGGCTACTTCCTTCAAAATTCCTATTCATAGCGTGGCTTTGGGCGATACGGTGCAGCATCCCGATTTGGGTATCGCCGATGTGCGTTATAACAAAATGGTGTTCAATCAAACCGATTTTCCGATCGAAATTGCTGTCAAAGCTATCAAAGCCAAAGGACAAACTGCTGAAATGGAGCTGCTGCTCGATGGTGTTTTGGTCCAGCAGCAACGTATCAATATCACTTCTGAGAAACAGGTTTCCGACATCCGATGGATGGTAAGTGCTACCCAAAGTGGACGAAAGAAGCTGCAAATAAATATCAAACCGCTTGAAGGTGAATTGCAAACCCTCAATAACCAGCGCACCATCTACATTGATGTACTCAACGAACAACAAAAAGTACTTCTTCTTGCCAAAGCGCCTCATCCCGATTTGGGTGCTTTTCAATCGGTTTTTGAGGACTATTATCAAGTAACCACTGCCTATCTCCGCAGTTGGACACTCGACCAAAACAAATATAGTTTGATCATTTTGCATCAATTGCCTGCCAAGGGCGAAAATGCGGAGATGCTTAAAAACCTGCTTCGGCAACAACCCGATGCTTCGGTTTTGTTTGTCGTAGGTACTGAAACCGACTTCACGGCTTTCAATAATCTTCAACAATTGGTCAACCTCACCGGTGGGGGATCAACCGCTGTGGTGGATGCTTTTCCGCTAATTAAAAAGGAATTTTCCGTGTTTTCACTCAGCGATTTTGTGGGCAATCGTTTAGAGAAATTCCCACCTTTAACAGCCCCATTCATTGATGCAAACCTTCCGGTTACCTTTCAAACTGCAATCCATCAGCGTATTAGAGGTATTGAAACAACAATTCCACTTTTAGGTTTCGCCTCAGATCAGGCGCGCCACTATGGTTTTTTAATGGGTACCGGCATTTGGAAATGGCGGCTTGCCGACTATCAACAAAACGACAACCAAGTGGTTTTTAATGAACTCGTAGGCAAAACAGTGAACTATCTGATGGTTAAAAAAGACCCGCGCAGATTACAACTTTTTACCGAAAATGAATACCTGCTTAACGAGCCGATTTTTTTCAGGGCGGTGCTTTACAATCCTGCTATGGAGCAGGTGAACGATGCCGATCTTTACCTCGAAATCAAACATCAAGAAAGCGGTAAAGCATACAATTTCCTCTTTTCACGCACCGACAGCACCTATCAGCTCAACGTGGGACGTTTGCCTGCGGGAGCATACAACTACACTTCTGATTTATTGTATGCCAACGAGAAACTAAGCTTTGATGGCACTTTTGTTGTGGCGGAATCAACACTTGAGGGAAGAAATACCGTTGCCGATCATGCTTTGCTTCAACGTTTATCGCAGTTAACTGGCGGAAGTTTTCGATTGCCATCTGAGATAGAGGCTTTGCCAACACAACTGCTTCAAGACCCCTCCATCACTTCAACTGCCACTTACAACAAAATGTTTGAACCTATCATCTCGTTTTCGGCAATTTTAGCACTTATCCTTTTACTGTTGAGCTTAGAATGGTTTCTGAGAAAAATAAATGGAAGCTATTAGGCCGAAATTAAACTCGCTGTGTCAATAGTTGTTTTTTCGGAAGAAGGTAGGAATGGTTTTTATGAGTATTTTTAAATCCACCCAAGGCCCAACCAACATCGAGTATTGATTGTCGAGAGCAATGCGTTCTTCCTCCGATTGAAAGCGATTTTTTTTAATCTGCCAAAGCCCGGTAATGCCCGCGGGTGCAAGAAAACGGTACGACAATTGGTCGGTTGTCAGCCTTTCGGCTTCATACAGCGGCAGGGGTCTGTTTCCTACAATAGACATATCGCCTTTGAGCACGTTGTATAACTGAGGGAGCTCGTCCAAATTGGTTCTTCTGATAAATTTTCCCACCCTCGTTATCCTTGGATCGTGTTCAGCTTTAAAAAAAGTGGGTTGTGCAATGGCTCTTCGCTTGAGTTCCATGTACCAGTTTTCGCAAATTGTTGTGCCTCCGATAAACAAAATGGGCGAGCAATTGGTGCCCAAACGTGCACATTCGGGGCAAGTTTCACCCTTTTTATTTTTTACTTCGTGTTTTTTGTTGATGAGATAGAGGTTCAAATCCGAGAATTTACCAATTTCATTCTCAGAACCTTCACGCATGGAGCGAAATTTATAAAAACGAAAAATATCATATCCCGTTCCAACCCTGTTGGATGCGTAAATGGCCGGTCCTTTGCTTTCCAATTTAACCAGCAGATAAATGATCACCATAAAAGGTGAAGCCACCAAAAGGGCAAGGGAAGCAAACACAATATCAAAAACACGTTTGCCTTTACCAATTCTGAATGAAGTAAAAGTTTCAGGCTGACTTTGTTTAAAGCTATTTTTCATTCTGGTGACCAAATCTTCTTAATAAAACCCGCAGTTGACTGCGCAAATATAGAATAATTGCCGGCTTTATCTGTTATTTTACACGCATGATTTTTTTTAACATCAAACAAAATCTTAAGAATTGTGAATGTGTCTTAAAAACCACAGCAAGATTTTATGGCAAATAAATATTCCTTATTTTTGCTGCCAACAGAACAAGGTTGACTCCTTGTAGTGAAATCATCTAATAGTAATCGTTTACAGTGTTCATATATAGCACATTGAATTGTTGTAAGCCAAAATTAAATGGAATGAAAATTGGAAATCAAAAGGTTGTTTCGCTCACTTATGAGTTGCGTGAAGACAACGAACAAGGCGAATTGATACAAAAAGTGGACGAGCAGCGCCCGTTTGTTTATCTTTTTGGCGTAGGAGGCTTATTGCCTAAGTTCGAGCAAAACCTCGAAGGACTTACAACGGGTGACAAGTTTCAATTCAGTATGACTGCCGAAGAATCCTATGGCAACCATACCGAAGAAGCTATTATTGATCTCGAAAAAAGTATTTTTGAAGTTGATGGCGTTGTTGATGAAGAGCTCCTCACCATCGGCAACGAAATCACCATGCAGGACAATCATGGCAATCCGCTTGAGGGTATCGTTTTAGAAGTTACCGACACCATGGTGAAAATGGATTTTAATCATCCACTCGCTGGGATGGATTTGCATTTTTCAGGTGAAATACTCGATGTTCGGGAGGCTTCTGCCGAAGAACAATCACACGGTCACGTACATGGCCCGCACGGGCACCATCATTAGAAAATAGAATCGTTTCAAAGGTAAATATCCTAACCTTTTTTGAAATTGTACAGCAGAAAAACGGTCGGCTTCTTATGGATGTCCGGCCGTTTATTTTGCCACGAGGCGAGGCTTTTGGTGGCGATGCTAGCATCGGGCAAACTGATGTTCGACGCCACACACAGCAGGGTTTGGGGGCCACAGCTTTTTATGATTGCTTCCATCACCTGATCGTTGCGGAAAGGGGTTTCGATGAAAATCTGTGTTTGGTTTTTCAGCAAACTTTCTCTTTCAATGGTTTTCAAAAACTTGATACGCTCCTCGGCGTGGATGGGCAAATAGCCGTGAAAGCAAAACGATTGTCCGTTGAAACCCGATGCCATTAAGGCTTGTGTGATGCTGCTGGGACCTGAAAGTGGAATCACTTTGATGCCCGCTTCATGGGCAGCACTCACCACCAATGCGCCGGGGTCGGCCACACAAGGGCTTCCGGCCTCGGAAATAAGCCCCACATCATGGCCGTCAAAAATGGGATCAAGAAAGCTTTTAATTTTCGTGCTATCGGTAAATTTATTCAACTCATCGAAATGGATTTCATCAATTTGAATATCCTGATCAAT
>JADYZK010000346.1 GCA_020853175.1 Bacteroidales bacterium | reverse complement strand
GTAAACTGGTTGCCTTTAACGGTTCCGGTGCGTTGAAGCTCGCTGCCGCGATAGGTTGTTAATTCGTAGGAAACTATTTCAAAATGGAATCCTTCAAAGTCGAAATCAATCATTTCGGGGATGATGGCCCTTGATGCCAACAAACGGTTTTTGTCAATGGTTCCATCGGTGAGATCGGCAATTTTGGCAATCGGGTCGGGAACGCGTTTGATGCGAAACTCGAAGCTGCCCAAAGGCAGACTCTTGCCGTCAACCAAAGCAGCTGCACTAATGGTAGTGGTGCGTTCGCCCGAAGGCACTTCCACTTCCCAAGTGCCATTGGGCCCTTTGGTGATTTTTCCTTTGGTGATGGAAGGTGAAATTTGCTCGCTGGGGATGCCAGGCGAGGAAATGGCAAGTGGGTTTTTCAATCCTGAATAGAGGATGTTCATTTTCAATGGAGCCACCGTTAACGAAGGAGGAGCTACAATATAATCGGCCGAAAAAGGATATTTTGCCAGCTCTTGTGTAACAGGGTCACGCATTTCGATGATACCGGCATAGCGTTGGGGGCCAATACTTTGACCCGGAAAGCTGAGCTTCACCACGCCGTTTTGACTTTTAATCAATTGCGCATTTCCGATATTGCTTTCGTTGATGCGGTCGGCACCACGCAACACCCGCACTTCCGATTGTGTCTTGGAATCGAAGGCTGCTACCAAAACTTCGGCTTCATAATTCTGTCCGGCCAAAATGTAGGTAGAACTGGGAATGACTTTTGCCGAAACATTATCAAACTTAAAGTCTTTTTCGCTGATGTTTTCATACAACTTATTAATCGCATCAAATTCAGCACTTTGAATCTCAGTTACTATTTTATTCAAAATGGTAACGTTGGCTGCAAGGATGGTATGAAAGAAGTTGTAATACTGCCAATCTTGGGTGGTGTTGGTTGCATCTTTATAGGTGTTTTGGGTGTTGAGCCCAATCTTGTCGGCATATTCCTGACCAATGATGTCGAGGATAAAGTTGCGGTATTCTTGCATTTTTGCAGCAAGGGTATAAGCTTCTCCGTTTTTATTTTGGCCAATCATATAATTGGTGGCCTCATCGTATTTATCACGGCTGGGCACCTCTGAAAGAATCAAAACTGATTTTTCTTTGGTCTGTCCCGGATTTCTGAGATCAGGCACCTGCTCGGTTTTGTAATACAAACTGAGTACCTCTTCTTGAGATTTTTTCTCAGAGCGTGTAACTACCTCAAGCTGAACCTTTTCAATATAATTGATAAGGTCTTCGCTTTTTGTCCTGACTTCTTTTGCTTTTTCCCAAAACTCCTCAACTTTTGCGGGGTTGAGGTTGTATTGGTTTTCAAAGCGGGCATATTCTGTAGCTATCTTACTGGAAAAGCTTTCGTTGGTGCTTACCATACTTTCGTTGACCACCAAAAAAGCATCTAAGATGTCTTTTGACACATTGAGTGCCAGCAAGGCGGTCAGCACCAAATAGAGCATCCCGATCATCTTTTGCCTTGGGGTTTCTTTATATCCTGCCATGGGCGTTTTATTGTCTTAACATAGGTTCAAAAACTGGCTTACGCCTTAAAGTTCATTGCAGTCAGCATATTTCCATATACCTTGTTCATCGCGCTGATTTTGGTGTTGAGCTCGGCGATGTTTTGGTTGAGCTGGCCTGTGTTGGTAGCCGTTTGATTGACTTTTTCCAAGTATTCCGACATGGTTTTGTAGAGCTTATCGGCAGTTTCGGCGGCTTTACCTGTTCCTTGCAATTGCAATTCATACACACCGTTTAAGGCGGCCATGTTTTTGGCAATCTGTTGCAGCTGTTTGTTGTAAGAGGCGCTTTCAACCGACCCAAAATCGAGGGCTTCCACAGAAGTTTTGATCATGGTTGCCGATTTGTTATAGGCATCAGCCAATTGTTTGGCCGATTCGGTGGCTGTCTTCACTGTGGTGGCAAAAGCCTCGGTTGATTTGGATTCGCTTTTCAGGATGTCAGCGGCTTGTGTGTAAGCTGAGCTGAGTTTGGAGGCACTTTCGGAGGCCGATTTCATGTTGTTGATGTAATCCACTGAGGCGGTGGCATCTTTGCCCAACACTTCGGAAGCTTTTTTATAAGAACCCGATAGCTCTCCTGCCGATTTAGTGGCTGAACGCATGGTGTCAACATATTCATTGGTGGCCACAACAGCATTTGAAATCTGTCCCATCTGAACGGCGTTCTCGCTTAGCTTTTTAAGTCCTTGCCCAAGCCGTTCTAAGGTTTCCTTTTCAATATTGGCTTCTTTGAACATGGAGTCGAGATGCTGGGTGGCAGTTTTTTTGCCTTGCAATTCGCGTTCAACGGGCGTATCGGCATACATTCCGGCCAGCTGTGGGTAAACAAGACTCCAATCGGGTTCCACATGTGGTGGCTCAAAGGCCGAAAAAAGGAAGATCAATGCCTCGGTTCCTAATCCGATGATCAACATTTCATTGGCGTAATTGTAATGGTTAATTTTGAACAACGCCCCTATAATTACAACAGCAGCTCCGATACCGTAGAGCTTCGACATGAAGTTTTTATACTTTTTACTTCTGACTAACTGATTAAAGTTCATGTGAATGGATGTGATTGAAATGAATAATGTGTTTCTGTTATCTATAAACCCTCGAAGCTTTCAAGGGGTTGTCGCCTTTGTTGCGGCCTAAGAAAGGTTGAATGGTGCGGAAGCCGATGTAGCTTTTGGCCGTATCTTGGTATTCGTAAGCCCTTGAGGTGGTTTGCAAATAGTAGGCGATATCTTTCCACGATCCGCCTCTGATGACTTTGCGTTTCATTACTGGAGGATCGTTTTCGTTGGCGTTGTAGGTATAGTTGGGGTTCATGTCCCAGGTGAGGTTATAACTCGCCGGGTCGAAAGCGCTATTGGTCCATTCGGCCACGTTGCCGGCCATGTCGTACAAACCAAAGTCGTTGGGCGGATAGTGACCGACGATAACGGTACGCAGACCGCCATCGGCGATATAATTTCCACGAAGGGGTTTAAAGTTAGCTAAAAAGCAACCTTGGTCGTTGCGGGTGTACGGACCTCCCCAAGGATATGGGTTGAGCGAGTTTCCGCCACTGGCAGCCCATTCCCATTCGGCTTCGGTAGGCAAACGGAATTCGGCCAATGCCACTTCGCCTTTGCGTGAAAGCAGGAAAGCGTTCAGTTTTTCAGTTCTGTAAACACAGAAAGCCCTTGCTTGGCTCCAGTTGACGCCAACAACAGGATAGTGGTCGTAAGCCGGATGCCAGAAATATTTTTCTGTCAAAGGATCGTTGAAAGAATACGCATAATCGTGAATCCATGAAAGGGTGTCAGGATAAACGTTGATCATCTCCCGTTTTACATATACCGAGCGGTTGGTAAGGCCTTGCGGACGGTTGGACAAACCTGCATTGCGGTAGTCGTATTGTGCGTTTTGGTCAAATTCTTTTTTGGCAGCAGCCTGAAGATCAACCCAGTAATAAGCATAGTTCAGTTTTCTGGTGTCAATTTCTTTGCGACGGAAATACCGTTCAAGATCGGGCAAAAACATGGCTTCGAGCGCATCTCTAACTTCTTGGTCTTTGCTGTTCCAATCAATTTTGGGTTTCCAGTTCAAGTGCGGCGGATCGTACTCTTCGCCAGTTTTTTCGTTGGTGCTGATGAGGTAAATGTCGGGATTGACTTCACCAAGCAAGGTGCGGGCGATAGAGTCGCGGACATACTGCACAAATTCGCGGTATTCGTTGTTGGTGATTTCTGTTTCATCCATAAAAAAGCCTGAAACAGAGATACTTTTGGGCTGATTCAACTGCCCATACGTGATGTCTTCACCTCCGGCACCCATCGTGAAATTACCCTGGGGGATGAAAACCATGCCATAAGGGTCGGGTTGATAAAATGGTTTCGACTTTTGGCGCACGCCAACCAGCTCGCCTGAATTGGTGTTGCCGCAACTTGCCAGCATCAACAGTGCCGATGCGTAGAACAGTAGGTGCTTCATTGGATTTACTGGATATGTTTTCAACTGTTTAATTCTTTTTTCGTTTTGTTTTGACTTACTTTTTCTTCCGTTAGCTGCTAAAGGTAGCGCGTGTTTCTGTAAGTCTTGATGTTCTTTTCTGTATCTATTTTAAAACAATAGCCTAAACTTATTTCGTGCGAGCCCGGAACGCCCAGCCCAAGGGTATTGATGTCGTAGCTGTAACCCAAACGTAGGTTGAGCACCGTCATGCCTACCATTAAGCCGATGGATTCTTGTGGCCTGTAATTAACGCCGCCCCAAAACTTATTATTGTACACCACCGTGCCGGTGAGGTTCATTTGATAAGTTGAAACATTGCTCATCAAGCTCACGGCAGGATGGAACTCGAAAGCTGGATTCCAAGGAGCCACAAACTGATAGCCTCCCACAAGATAAAAGGTGCGGTCGCCCACAAAGCTGCTGCTGCTGTTGTCAGTAAGGGCTTTGCTTTTGGATTCCAACATGCTGGTCACCGAAAATCCAACGTAATACACATCGGGTACTTCAAGAAATGCGCCCAAATTGGCATCGAAAAGCATGTCGGACTGTTCGGCTGTTGCCAAAAGCGGATCGCCACTCTGATGTGGCTTAAACTTACTGAAATCAACGGTTCTATTCAAAAAATTAAGTGCTGTTCCGATGCCCAATTTCGCTGCTCCAATGTCGACATGATAGGAGTAACCCAGCTGAACACCCACATTTTTCTCAAAACCAAGCTTGTCTTGAATGATGGACAATCCAACGCCGCCCCGCAAGATTTTCACAGGCATATCGCCGGTGATTAAAAAGGTTTCGGGAGCCACCTTATTGCCCTCGCTATCTTTAAAACCTGCCCATTGTTGGCGCACAACACTGCTCAGGCATATCCCTTGACCCATGCCGGCAAAGCCAGGATTGGTAAAGGCGTGCGTGTAGGTGTGGTGGGTAAAAATAGGTGCTTGCTGTGCGTGAAGGAGTTTTCCACACATTAAAAAACACGCCAGAATACCTAAATATCTGAATTTCAATTGCATTAAGCTATTTATGCCTTTAATTTCAAGGCGGCTAAAATAGTAATTTTTAGCCAATTGAAGCGGCATTTTAGAATTAATGATTTTCTCACCCAAATTCATTATCGGTTTTTGGTTTGCTGGTTTAAACTGATTATCACTCCATTTATTGTGATGAAGACACGACATGTGATTTTTTTTATGCGTTGAACTGCTTTCCGACAACTCTTTCGACAATGGTTTTTTATGCTTTCTCTGATTCAACAATTTTGCGAGCTATGGCCTTTATTGGTTATTTTTGCCGCTTATTCCACAAAACCAAAAGTATATGGCTTTCATTCAAAAAGATAAGCTCTTTTCAAAACGCTGGCTCATCAACTACAGCCTGATCGTTATAGGCTCGTTTATTCTTGCTTCGGGCTTTGTTTTGTTCATCACGCCTTACAAAATTGTTCCAGGAGGGGTGTATGGCATCGCCATCGTGTTGCATTATTTGTTTGATGTTCCCGTTGGTTTAATGGCCCTCACCATGGACATTCCCCTTACCATCATCGGCATCAGGATTCTTGGGCCGCGGTTTGGGTACAAAACAGTCGTCGGATTTTTGTTAACGGCTTTTTTTGTTGATGGGCTCACCATGCTCTATGGCAGCGAACCTCTTGTTGCGGGCGAGCCGCTTTTGTCTTCTATTTATGGTGGGGTGTTTATCGGCATCGGTTTGGGATTGATTTTTAAATCGAAAGCCACATCTGGAGGAACGGATATTGTGGCCATGATCATCAGTAAATACACCAAAATGCCAGTGGGTCAACTACTTATTTATGTGGATTCGGTTATCGTGCTGTTAGGGCTGGTGTTTTTTAAAGACTGGCGCATTCCCCTCTACTCGCTCATCGTTATTTTTATTACCGGACAGGTAGTTGATGTGATCCTTCAAGGTG
>JADYZK010000345.1 GCA_020853175.1 Bacteroidales bacterium | reverse complement strand
TTTTTTTACGACTTTTACTCTTCTTTCTTGAACAATTTCACACCTTACTCGTTTAAGCTTTAAACCAAAATATTAAACAAAATTGCATTATGGAACGTAAAAAAGTGATCATCATCGGTGCCGGTTTTTCCGGTCTTTCCTCAGCCGCCGTTTTGGCTAAAAATGGATTTGAGGTGGAAGTTATCGAGAAGCACGACATGGCGGGAGGCCGTGCACGGAAGTTTACCGAGCAAGGATTTACCTTCGACATGGGCCCGAGTTGGTACTGGATGCCCGACGTTTTTGAGCAATTTTTTAATTATTTCGGGAAAAAGGTTTCCGATTATTACCAACTCGAACGTTTGGATCCTTCTTACTCCATCTATTTTGGACCGGGCGACAAGGTTGATTTGCCTGCCGACACACAAGCCCTCTATGCCCTTTTTGAGTCCATTGAGGAGGGAAGTGGTGCCAAATTGAAGAAATTTCTCGAGGAAGCCGCTTTTAAATACGAGATCGGAATCAAGAAATTGGTGTTTAAACCTTCCAAAAGTTTTACTGAATTTTTGGACTGGGACATTATGAAAGGTGCCCTGAAGATGCACATCTTGCAATCCTTTCACAGTTATATCCGCAAGTACTTTACCAACCCCAAATTGCTTAGAATTTTGGAGTTTCCTATCCTTTTCTTAGGTGCCACAGCCCAAAAAACTCCTGCGTTGTACTCGCTGATGAACTATGGCGATATGATGTTGGGAACTTGGTATCCGGTAGGAGGCGTTTTTAAAGTCGTGGAAGGTTTTGAAACCTTGGCAAAGAGCCTTGGTGTGAAATTTACCTTTAACGAAGAGGTGAAATCCTTCGATATTTCCAAAGGAAAAATCAATGAGGTGGTTACCGACAAAAGAACAATTTCTGCTGATTACGTGATTGCCAGCGCTGACTACCATCATGTGGAACAGTTTATTTTACCTGAGAAATATCGAACTTATTCCAACGAATACTGGAACAGCAGAACCCTTTCGCCTTCCTCACTGATTTATTTTTTAGGTATCAACAAAAAATTGGATAAGGCTTTGCACCACACGCTGATTTTCAACAAAGACTTTGAAAAACATGCCGAACAAATCTACGAAACGCCGCAGTGGCCTGAAAATCCTTCGGTTTATTTGAGTTGCACCTCTAAAACCGATCCCACCACTGCGCCTGAGGGAATGGAAAACCTGATGATTCTCATTCCCGTGGCTCCCGGCCTCAACGATACCGACGAAGTGCGTCAGCATTACTACGATTTTTCCATTCAACGCATCGAGGAAACACTCGATATTCGGTTCAAAGAAAACATCATTTTTAGCCGTTTTTATTCCAACCGTGATTTTGCCACAGATTACCATGCTTATAAAGGCAATGCCTACGGATTGGCCAACACCTTGATGCAAACAGCCATCTTAAAACCTTCTATGTTCAGTAAAAAAGTATCTAACTTACTTTACACCGGCCAGTTGACCATTCCGGGACCCGGTGTTCCGCCTACGATCATCTCCGGACAAGTAGCAGCCAACGAAATCATCAAAAAAAACCGTTAATATGAAGACGCTTTACGACGACGTTTCTTTCAGCATCAGCAAGCTTACTACACGAGCTTATACTACTTCCTTTTCACTCGGAATTCGTTTGTTCGACAAGCAGTTTCACGACCCGATCTATGCCATATATGGCTTTGTGCGGTTGGCCGATGAAATTGTTGATTCCTTTCACGGGTTTGATAAAGAGCTGCTCATGGCCGAATTTAGAAGAGACACCGAGTTGGCCATCGAGCGCAAAATTAGCCTTAATCCTATCTTGAACAGCTTTCAAGAAACGGTACACAAATATGGCATTGAGTGGGCGCATATTGACCGTTTTTTGAAAAGCATGGAGATGGATCTCGAAAAAATTGAATACAACCAAATGTTGTACGAAGATTATATTCTTGGCTCTGCCGAAGTGGTAGGACTGATGTGCCTCCATGTGTTCAGCGAAGGCAACGCTGAAAAGTATAAAAAGTTGAAAAAACCCGCCATGCGCTTGGGTTCTGCATTTCAAAAAATTAATTTTTTCAGAGATCTCAACAACGACCATGCCCATTTGGGACGCACCTATTTTCCGGGCCTCGATCCCAATAATTTTGATGCTATTGCCAAAAAAAATATTGAAGCCGACATTGAAAAAGATTTTAAAGACGGTTTAAATGGCATTAAAATGTTGCCTGCTGGTGCGCGTTATGGCGTTTATGTGGCTTACATTTATTATTATAACCTCTTCAAAAAAATACGTAAAGTAAATGCGCAGCGGCTGTTAGAAGACAAGCGCATCCGAATTCCAAACAGTTCAAAATACCTGTTGATGGTGAGCTCTTATTTTCGGTTCAAGTTCAATTTACTTTAAATGAAGTTCCTGGTTTTGTTTTTTGTGATGCTTTCAAGCGTAGTTTTCCCATCTCCATTGGACGAAGCGAGAATATTGTTTTTTCAATTTGACGAAAACAAGCAAGCCTCCAAGCAGATGCTCTCGCTTTTGCAAGGCGTCAACAACCCATCTCCGATTGTTGAAGCGTATATTGGTGTTGCCATTGCTGCTGGTGCCGACCATGAAATAAGTCCTATAGCCAAATACAGACGCTTTTCTGAAGGTAAAAATCTGATTGAAAAGGCGATCAAAAAACTCCCCGATGATGCCGAAATTCGGATGCTCCGCCTCAGCATCCAGACCGCAGCACCGGTTTTTTTAGGCTATCGGTCAAATTTAGAAGAAGACAAAAAAATGATGATTGAGGCCCTACGAAGCAAAAAAGGCAGTTTTATGGAAACGCAGTTTAGAGCAAAAGTTTTGATATATTTGCTCGAGAAAGTAAGTTTGACTTCGACGGAAAGAAATATTGTAAACGACTTGATAAATAAGCAAGAAAAATGACCTCATCCACAATAGAAAAAGAATTTGTTGTGCTGGTAGATGCCAACGACAACGACATTGGAACCATGGAAAAGATGGAAGCCCACGAAAAAGCTGTTTTGCATCGGGCCTTTTCAATCTTTATATTCAACACCAAAGGCGAAATGCTGATTCATCAGCGGGCATTTTCAAAATATCACACCCCGGGTTTGTGGACCAACGCTTGCTGTTCGCATCCGCGATTGGGCGAAACATTGCAGCAAGCCACCAGTCGTCGCCTTCGCGAAGAAATGGGGATGGAGGCCGACATAAAAAAAATCTTTGATTTCGTTTACAAAGCCGATGTAGGTCAAGGACTGATTGAGCATGAGTTTGACCATGTTTTTGTTGGAACAACCGATGTGTTGCCCAACATCAATCGCGAAGAGGTTGAAACATATTCCTACATCAAAATGGACGATTTGCGTAATGACATCAACATGCATCCCGAAAAATATACGGTTTGGTTTAAAATTGCTTTCGACCGCGTAGAAGAATATTTCCAAAATAAATCCTAATAACTATGATCAGTTGGTATTTTGCAGCCCTTTTGCTGGTTTCAGCATTTCTATTTATGGAATTTGTTGCTTGGTTTTCTCACAAGTATGTGATGCACGGCTTTTTGTGGATTTTACACAAAGACCACCACATCCGCGATGGCCGTAGATTTGAATGGAACGATGTGTTTGCAGTCATTTTTGCCGTTCCCAGTTTCCTCTTTATTTATACCGGCTGGGCCGATGGCTTCGACTGGAAGTTTTTCATAGGAGCAGGCATTGCCTTGTATGGTTTGGCCTATTTCATTTTTCATGATGTGCTGGTGCATAGCCGTTTACCTTTTCTTTCCAAGTTAAGCAACAGGTATTTAAGGGCCACCATTACTGCACATTTGGAACATCACAATCCAAAAGCTTTCTACAATTACGGTTTTTTGTTGGCACCCATGCGCTATTATAAAGAGGAGTGGGCCAAGTCAAAAAAGAAATAAATCAAACACATTAAAAAAAGAAAAGAGAGCCATAAAATATGGCCCTCTTTTTTTATTGAAGTACGAGAAATACTTGTTGAGCTTGCTTGATGGAAAGATTACAGCTTCAAGGTTAACCCAAGATTCAGCAAAGCAATGCCGTAGCCCACTTCGCCGAAAACTCCAAATTTGTCGCCAAAATGGTAGCGTGCACCCACAAAACCTGAGTAAGCAATACCTCCAACTTTTGGTTCCGGAATTCCATTGAGCGAACCGTCGAACTTGGCCGAAGCAATGTTGTAGCCCAACATCACGCCGGCATAAGTATCCAATTTGTCAACCAACGCCAAGTGATAAGCACCACGAACCCCAACGATGATGTAAGTGTATTTCCACGACCAGCTCAAAACCTCTTCTTTAAAGGAAGAATAACCCACATAACCGCCAATGCTGATGTTGTCGTTGAAGCCATAATCGAGCGAAAACGATACGGGAGGAAGTTGAACAGAACCTGTGCCAAATGTAGCACCCAATCCGATTCCAATGTTGGCATCTTTTTGTCCTTGTTCAAACTGGGCCTGCGATACGCTCATGAAGCCAAAAAAGGCCATTGCTAAAAGAATAAATGTTTTTTTCATTTTGATGATTTTTGTTCTTGCCTACTCTTTTTAAAGCTTTTCGGCTACCGCTTGCTTTTGATTCGCGTTGAATGGTGATATCCCTCTCGAAATCAAAAGCAAAAATAGACCCGATTAAAGGTCAATGCCCTACGGTAATCATCGTAAACAGTTGGGTAAATAGCGTATTTTGAACTTATGATTCAGGCAATAACCATCAGCTTTTTTTGGTCAGCAAGCAGTAAAAACACCCGATTAAAACGTGTATGAAATTTAAAATGAAGCAATTGTGGTGGCAATTCAAATTGAGCCAATGACAAAGGCGGCACAACGATGATGAGCCAATAGGCGTTGAGTTTTTTCGACTGATAGAGGTTGAGCTTCTCTTCTTTTTTGTCGAGGATCATTTGGAGGGTTTCTGTTCCAACAAGCCATCGTTTTGGGGCTTCGTTTGCCGTTTCAAAACTTTCTTCCCTCATGTAAAGTGGCATCATTCGAGTCATTTCAATCCCAACTGTCCTGTGCTTTGTTTTGATGAGAAAGTCGGGCGATTCAGATGGTATTATTTTTCCTCTCGGGAAATCGCTTTCCAACTTCCTGAAAAGGTCCAAATACAACCGCTCTTCAATTTTTTCATTACCGTGGTGTTTCATCCAATATGAATCTGGTTCCACAAAGTTAGGTCGTTTCCGCATGCGATGCACGAACAACCAAAGCAGTTGCAGGAAAATTTTAGCACAAAAAAAGCAGGAATATACGATTCATTCCTGCTTTTTGATTTGTCGTTCAGTAGTTTAGTTCAGCAATAATTTGCTTTAAAGTGTTTTTCTGATGTCAATGTAGCCCGGGTAGGGGAGCGAGGTAAGTCCCACCTGCATATAGGGTTTCACTTTCACGAGCAATTCCACAGGCTTGCTACTGCTTCCGGTGAGTTTGAAGCCTATATTTGAAACGGCATCAGCACTTTGTCCCGACAACGCTTTGTACAGCTCCAGTTGCACAGGCACTGCCACATCGGTATTGCTGTTGGGGCCAATGCTGTATCTTTGGTTCATTTGGCCCGAGAGCATCTCCACACCATCGAGAAAAACACGATAATCCATGCGGCTGAGTGCGGCGGTTTTGGTGTTGGGGTTTTTTACCCGAACCATCACATTAAAGCTGAGCGGCATATTTTTTTGAAAAGCAGCATTGGCCAACTGCATCAACTGACCGCTGTTCAGATCAGTTGATTTCATGCCTTGGCGCAATTCAATGCCGGCCAAAAAGATACTGTTTACGCCCTCAACCTGAAAAGTGCATTGTTGCAAACGGCCCACTTCTGCGGCTTGGTTTAAGACATCGCATGATGGTAAAACACTGAATATAAGGAATATAATACCAATATGTCGAATGTACTTTTTCATTATGCCGAGGTTTTATTTTGGCGTTTGCGTTCTGTTTCATCGAGGATGATTTTACGCAAGCGGAGCGAGCGGGGAGTAACCTCGAGGTATTCATCGTCTCTGATGTTTTCCATAAATTCCTCCAGCGAAAAACGAATGGCCGGAATAATGAGCACCTTTTCGTCAGAACCTGAAGCCCGCATATTGGTCAGTTTTTTGGTTTTGCACACGTTAACCACCAAATCGGTAGCGCGGTTGTTTTCACCAATCACCTGTCCGGCATAAACCTCCTCATTGGGATGGCTATAGAATTGACCCCTATCTTGCAGTTTCCAGATGGAGAAAGGGATGGCTGTTCCTGTGTCGAGTGAGATAAGTGCGCCGTTGTTTCGGGCAGCGAGTTCGCCTTTCCAAGGTTCAAAAGCCTTGAAACGGTGTGCTATGATGGCTTCTCCTTCGGTTACAGTCAGCACGTTATTCCTCAATCCGATGATTCCCCTCGACGGGATGTTAAACTCAATGTGCATACGGTCGCCGGTGGGGTGCATTTCAATCAGTTCACCTTTTCTCATACTCACCTGCTCAATAACCTTGCCCGAAAAATCTTCCGGAACCAACACCGTCAACGATTCGATGGGCTCGTGTTTTTGATTGTCAATCATTTTGATGATTACCCTTGGCTGGCCCAATTGAAACTCATATCCTTCGCGGCGCATGGTTTCT
>JADYZK010000344.1 GCA_020853175.1 Bacteroidales bacterium | reverse complement strand
TGATGATCTTGAGAAGGAATTTCCTGACATTGTGGGCTACCCCGGGCAAAATGGCACGGTGAAACTTGCAGCGGGCTGGCTGATTGAAAAGGCAGGCTGGAAGGGCTTTAGAAAAGGCGATGCCGGTATTCACCAAATGCAAGCACTGGTGATCGTAAATTATGGTTTGGCCACAGGACGTGAAATTTTTAGCTTAGCGATGGAGGTTCAACAATCAGTAAAAGAAATGTTTGGAATTCAATTGGAGCCTGAGGTCAATTTTATTGGTTGATGTGGTGTCTTTTAAATACCTTTTTCGCATGCGTGCTGAGAACATTTTCTAAAAAAACATTTTTATCGCTACCTTGCAAAGATTTTAAGTCAGATGATGGTATGAAAAGTGGAATAGTACGTTTTTTTGTACACAATTTCGAGGCTTGGTTTTGGTTGACATCCTTGATCTTATTGGCTTTTATGCCTCCCGAATCCACGCAAACAACTTTTTGTGTTTGGCATCTTCTCGGTTTTGAAAGTTGTTTAGGTTGCGGCTTAGGACATTCTATTTCAAGCGCATTTCACGGCCACTGGATCACATCATTTAAGTTTCATCCTCTCGGATTGGTAGCCATCGCCATCTTAACAATCAGGATAGTGAGTGTCTTTAATCAGAATTACACCTTTGAACGTTTAAATAAAAAGTTTACCCATGACAAAAATTTATGAGTTAATGCCTGATATTCAGGGAGAAGAGATGCTAATTTTACAAAACCTCTGTAGAGATTATTCTGAGGAAAAACTTCGCAATTTTGCGACCATCTACCGCACACGACGCAAAGATCCTCTTTTAATACTCGTGTTGACATTGGTAGGATTGGCTGGTTTTGCTGGCATACACCGTATTCTGCTGAACCAAATTGGGATGGGTATTCTGTACTTTTTTACCGGTGGACTGTGTTTGATTGGAACCATTGTTGATGCGGTCAATTACCAACAATTGACTTTACAATTTAACCGGAGGTTGGCCATGGAAGTTCACCAACTTTTAAACCGCGAAGTCTAATAAGACTTTGGTTTAATATTCAAACGAATCTATAAATGCTTGATTAAATGTTTATTGATTCGTTTTGCAATCATTGGGCCTTCGTAAATGAAGCCCGTATAAACTTGAACCAAATCGGCTCCTGCCTTTATTTTTTCTAAAGCATCGCCGGCTGTCATAATGCCACCCACTCCGATGATAGGAAATGCTTTACCTGATTTTTCGGCAAGATAACGTATCACTTCTGTTGATCTGTCACGCAAGGGGCCTCCGCTGAGTCCACCATTGCCAATGGCTTGTGCTTTCACTTTTCCGGATTGAATGGTTTCCCGCGTAACAGTGGTGTTGGTTGCTACCACGCCATCAATTCCGGTATTTTGCACTATTTCAATCACTTCATCGAGTTGTTGGTTGTTCAAATCGGGTGAAACCTTGAGTAAGATGGGTTTTCTTTTGGGTTTGGCGTTGTTCAACTGTTGGAGTTTTGTCAAAATTTCTGTCAAGGCTTTTTGATCTTGAAGCTCACGTAAATCGCTGATATTCGGGCAACTCACATTTACAACAAAGTAATCTACCACATCAAAAAGACCTTCAAAATTGGTAACATAATCATTGATGGCAGTTGAATTTGGTGTAGCAGTATTTTTGCCTATGTTTCCTCCAATGATGGTTTTATGTGGCTTTTGGAGACGTTGAACCGCATGTTCAAACCCTTTGTTGTTAAAACCCATTCTATTGATGATCCCTTGGTCTTTGATGAGTCTGAACAACCGCGGACGCACATTCCCAGGCTGACCTAAAGGGGTTACTGTGCCGATTTCGATAAAAGAAAAACCAAAAGCAGACAGCTCATTGAAAAATTCAGCGTTTTTGTCGAAACCTGCTGCAATGCCCACAGGATTACTAAATTTTATTCCCCATAACTCACGCTCGAGTTTTGGATGGTTTACTGTTGTAAATTGTTTGAAAAGAGTATAAATGCCAGGTATTTTGAAGCCGATTTTTATTGAACCAACCACAAAGTGATGTACTTTCTCGGCATCGAACCGAAAAAGCAAGGGCCGAACAATTGATTTGTAAAACATCATTGAGGGTTCAAAATGTTTGGAGAAAAGGATTATTCAGTAGTCGTTGTCGGCTCTCCTTCGCTATCAGCAGCAGCTTGTTCTGCTGTTTCTTCATCAAAAACCAAAAGGTTTTTTTGCGACAATAAACTGTACCAGCTGAAAACTTTTTTCATATCGGAAGGATAAACGGCTTCGGCATTAAAATCGGGTACTGCCAACTCAAATTTTTCGGCCAACTCGCTATTGTTTAGCTTCTTGGCATCAAAATCAAGGGTTTCTCCCATTGTTTCGCGGATGTGCTTAAAAACCTCTTTTAAAGGACGGTCTTCGGTGGTGGTGAAAATACTGATCTCTTCTAATGAGCTCATTTTGTGTTGTGCAAAGGCTGCAAAACGTTTCCCGTCAATCAACGATTCCAACAACACATTGTTTTTCCCTTGCCCGGTCACTTGATAAAGACCCGGTTTGCCACCCACAGCAACAATCTTAGTTAAATCCATAGTTAAATATTTTGTGCAAAAATAGTGTTTTTGCTGCTTCCTGCTGCCTGAGCTTTACTGATCTTGCAACCTATTGGTTTATAAAAAACAAAAACCGTATTTTTGATTTTCAAGAACAGTCATCATGCAGAAGCATTTCTTTGA
>JADYZK010000343.1 GCA_020853175.1 Bacteroidales bacterium | reverse complement strand
TGGAACGTTCAACCTGCACGCCTCGCTCCTTCCGCAATACCGTGGCGCTGCACCCATCAATCGGGTCATTATGAACGGCGAAACCAAAACCGGACTTACTACTTTTTTCATCAACCAAGACATTGATACAGGCCATATCATTGGCCAAACTGAAATTGAAATATTGCCCTCCGAAACCGCCGGAGAGTTGCATGACAGAATGATTGAAAAAGGAAAACCACTTGTGATGCAGACCATTAAAAGCATTGCTTCACAAACAGCAAAGCCATTGCCACAAACCAATTTTAACGAAAACAAGCTTAATTTAAAAAAAGCTCCGAAAATTTTTAAACAAGATTGTGAAATAGATTGGCATTTACCCGGCCATCACATCATAAATCAAATTAGAGGACTAAGCCCCAGTCCGGGAGCCTTCACACAGCTTGAAAACGCAACAGGCGAAACCATTGACTTGAAAATATTTTTGGGAGATTTTGAAAGCGATCCTTCAGAAAAAGACGTACGATCACTTTTGACAGACAACCGATCTTTTTTAAAAGTTGCATTGGTGGACGGATTTTTACGCTTGACCAAAGTGCAACAGGCCGGAAAAAAACCAATGACCATTGCCGAGTTTCTAAATGGCAACAAATTCAACAGCCGTTGGCAAGTAAAAAAAATTAGCAAAACGGCATCAAAAGGCTGAAAACTAAAGCTTTCATTGTTTAAAATTGGAAAAATCCAAAATTTGGAGGATAAAATCCTGTATTTTAAAGAAAAAAATCAATTTTTACAAACAATTATTTGCATTTGAATAATTATAGTTTATTTTTGTGCCTTGTTCGACCAATATTCTTAACTAATATCCAAAAAAGATGAACAAAGCTGAATTAATTGATGTAATGGCTGCCGAAGCCGGTTTAACGAAAGCAGATGCCAAGAAAGCATTGGACGCTTTTATTTCTACAACCTCTAACGCACTGAAAGAAGGTGACAAAGTTACTTTGGTAGGCTTTGGAACGTTTTCCGTTTCAGGTAGATCAGAAAGAAAAGGCCGTAATCCTCAAACCGGAAAAGAAATTAACATTGCCGCTAAAAAGGTTGTTAAGTTCAAACCGGGTTCTGAATTATCCTCCACCGTAAAATAGTTTTTACTCGAGGTAAAAAAAACGTCTCATTGTTAATAATGAGACGTTTTTTTTTGGTGTTATGTAGCTTATTTCAGAAATGGGTCCACAGAAATGGCAATGATGACCGCCAAAACAAAATAGTTGATCCTCATAAAATAGTAGAAAGGGTTGAAAGGTACTGCTTGTCGAACCCGCAGAAGGCCAAAGAAAACAACAATCAACCACGCTGCCGCTACCAAGATCATCAGGGTAACGAACAAGGAAGAGGTTAATCCAAATAAAGGAATCATCAGAGCTGTTACCGCAGTGGCAAAGGTCCAGAGAAAAGTCAAGTAGCGGATATGCTGTTCATTATAGAGCTGCGTGATGGATGGGTATCCGGCTTCAACATATTCATCACCATATTTGAGCATGAGCAGCCAAAAATGCGGCACCTGCCAGATGAAAAAGAAAAATGCCAAAATGAGGACTTGAACATCAAAAATATTTCCGCCTCCGGCCACCCAACCCACAACAGGCGGGATTGCCCCAATGACCGATCCGGGGATGACAGCAAAGGCAGTTTTACGTTTCATGGGAGTGTAAATACCGTTGTACCAAATCAAAGCCAGCAGTCCCAATTGAAATCCTACGAAATCGGAGCCGATCCAAATCATGCCAGAGCCTATCACAGTAAGAATAAAAGCTACCATCAAAGCGCCGGTTTTGCTGATACGTCCAGATGGAATGGGACGGGTTCGTGTTCTTTTCATCAGGCCGTCGCGGTCGCTGTCTTGGTAATGATTCAAAGCCGATGAACCACAAGCCAGAATAAAAATGCCAAGGGTTGGCAAAATCAAACCACTGTCAAAAGCTCCTTTTGCAAGTAAATAACCGGCAATGGTGGTAAGCGCCACAGCAAAAGTAATTTTCACTTTGCTTAGCTCAGCTAAAAGTCGTATATACTTCATTATTAACATAATAAATAACAATTTTCAAACCTAAAAGGCCCTTTGTGATAAAAGAAAAGCGTTCTATTTCAAGGTTTTAATGTAATCGGTGATATGCCCAATTTGTTCATCATTTAGAACTTTTTCATACGAAACCATCAAGCCTTTCATGTATCCTTTAACGATATCACTATTCGGGTTTTTAATGGAGCGTGCAATATATTCTTCATCAATCACGATAGAACGCTCAACACCATCGGTTTCAACGATTTCCGTTTTACCAAAAACACCTTTAAAAGAAGGTCCAATAATTTTGCTGCCATCTTGCGAATGACATGTTAAACATGCATTTTGTTTGAGCAATGCCAAACCGGGGTGCTCATCGGCAGTAGAAGGTGCCGAGGCCAACCATTTTTCGTATTCCGGCTGCTCCACAACGGTAACGCTCGAAAGCATATAGCTGTGTAATTGTCCGCAATACTCGGCGCACAAAATATCGTACCTACCCAATTGGGTGGCTTCAAACCACAAGAAATTATTTTTACCCGGAACCATATCTTCTTTCATGCGAAAGGCAGGAATGAAGAGGCTGTGCAAAACATCTCTCGAAACAAGATTCACCTTTACGGGCTTTCCGATGGGAACCACCAAAGAATCAGTGATGCGACCGTCAGGATATTCAAATGAAAATTTCCACATCTGCCCGTAGGCTTTGAGTTCGATAGCACCATCGGGAACAGTTCTCAAGGGTTTGTATCCTGTCCAACCAAAGTAAAACATCACCATGACCAAGATGGTGGGGATGGCCGTCCAGATGATTTCCATGGTGTGACTGCCTTCGATGTTGCTGGCCACTGGATTGCGTTTTTTGTTGTATCGAAAAACAAAATACAACATAACGAAAGTGATTCCGACCAAGAAAAAGAGGGAAATTCCTACGATCACATACAAAGAAAGATCTACGCCTTGTGCAAATGTTGATGCTGATGTTGTCATATCATTAACGATTATAATATTCAATTGCGGTGAGGATGGTGAAAGCTAAAAACAACAGAACAACCAACAAAAGAAGATAGGTGTAAATTTTCTTTTCATATTTAAGGTGCATGAAATAATACGCCACCACCATCACTTTAACAGTGGCAATGAGCAAGGCAGTGGCAACACTCAATGCGGCCAGATTGGCGCCAAACACCGAAATCACTACTGTTACAGCCGTTAGCAACAGCAAAGTAGCCAGTGTACTCCAATGATCGCGGAAAGAAGAAATATGCACTTTGGGATGGGAAGTATTTTCTTTATGATTTTCCATTGTTCAATTAGTGAATTAAATAAAATAAAGGGAAAAGATAAATCCAGATAAGGTCCACCAAATGCCAATACAAGCCGGTATTTTCGGTGAGGGTATAATTGTCCGAATTGATCAAACCTTTTTTCGTGCGGTAGATGGTAACACCCATTAAAACCGCACCAATGATAATGTGCAAAGCATGGAGGCCTGTCATGATAAAATATAAGAAGAAAAACAATGATTCTCCTTTCGGAAGGGCCTTGTATAAATCCATGCCCGGAAACAAACCGTGATGAATTTTGGCCGACCACTCAAAGTATTTGATCACCAAAAAAACCAATGATAAACCCAACGTTATTGCTAAAAGCTTCGCTGATAAGGCATTGTTGCCTCGTTGAACAGCGGTTATTGACATGGCAACGGTCATACTACTCACCAATAGAACGACCGTATTGACCGTTCCCATGGTTACATTCAGCTCAAACGAAGACAACAAAAAGGCTTCGTGGTTGAGCATGCGATAGACCATATAAACGATAAACAAGCCGCCAAACAAGAGCAATTCCGTAAATAAGAAGAGCCACATACCCATTCTGGAGGACTCATCATCGCGGTTATGACCCGAATTGGGCAAAACAAATCCGGTAGTATGTTCCATATTATTCTTTTATTTCGGGTTTATGTTCAAAATCGTAAGGCCCGTTGAGCGGCAATTGAGGCATACGGTCAAAATTTTCCAAAGGCGGAGGAGAGAGCGTTTGCCACTCTAAAGTGATTCCGTTCCATGGATTACGACCCACTTTTGGTCCTTTGCGATAGAAACCAGCTATCAAATTGCCCACCATCAAAAGAATGCCAGTGGCCAAAATCCATGATCCATAAGTGCTGATCATGTTGGGAAGATGAAACTCGGGGAGATAATCGTAATAACGACGCGGCATTCCCATTAAGCCAACCACCAACATGGGAAAATACAAAGTGTTGAAACCAATGAAAAGCAACACAAAGGCTACATTGGCAACAACTTTGTTGTACATCTTACCCCAAATTTTTGGATACCAATAGTGCAGTGCGCCAAAAAACGCAAAACCCGTGCCTCCAAACATCACGTAATGGAAGTGGCCGACAACAAAATAAGTGTCGTGCAAGTGAATATCAGAAGCCAAAGCACCCACTACCAAGCCGGTGAAACCACCAATCATAAATTGGAAGATAAACGCCAACACATACAATAAGGGAACTTGCACGTTGATGGAGCCTTTGTAAAGTGTAGCCACCCAATTAAATACCTTAATAGCAGTAGGAATGGCAACAAGAAATGTCAAAATGGAAAAAATAAATCGGGCAGCACCGCTCATTCCGGCGGTAAACATGTGATGGCCCCAAATAAAATAACCTACGAAGGCAATAGCTAAACTTGAAAATGCGATGGCTTTGTAGCCAAAAATGGTTCGTTGAGCGAAGGTAGGAAGCATTTCAGATACAACACCAAAGGCAGGTAAGGCCATAATATAAACAGCGGGATGGGAATAAATCCAGAAAAGATGCTGATAAAGAATGGGGTCGCCACCGATGGAGGGATCAAACAATCCGACACCAAGAACCCTTTCTGCAACAATCATTAATAAAGTAATTCCTATGATGGGAGTAGCCAGCAATTGAATCCATGAAGTGGCATACAACGACCAAACAAAGAGCGGCATTCTAAGAAAATTCATGCCCGGAGTGCGCAACCGGTGAATGGTAACAATAAAATTGAGACCTGTAAGAATGGATGAAAATCCTATCACAAAGGCAGCCAGCACCGACATGGTCACATTCGTACCCGTTTTAACACTGTAAGGCGCATAAAACGTCCAGCCGGTATCGGCAGGGCCATCGCCAAAAAGCAAAGTCGAAAGTGCCATTAACGCTCCGATAATATAAATCCACCACGATAGAAGATTCAGACGCGGGAAAGCCACGTCATCCGTTCCTAATAAGATGGGCAAAAAGAAGTTACCGAAAACGGCCGGGATGCTTGGGATGATGAAAAGAAAAATCATGATTACCCCGTGCATGGTAAACACTTGGTTGTAGGTTTGGGCTTCCATGATGTCTTTTCCCGGATTGAGCAGTTCCAAGCGCATCAGCACACCAAGCGTGGCTCCGGCGAGGAAAAAGATTAATATAGAATAAAGATACAGCAAGGCAATCCGCTTGTGATCCACACTAAAAATCCAGGAAAAAATTCCCTTTTTAGTCTGAAAAAAATTGACGTAAGGTAGAACAGTCGTCATGATGAGAATGAATTTGGGTTACGTTTTTTATTTCCTGAGCGTATTAAAAATGCAAAAAGCAACAAAGCCGCCAAAAGGATGATGATCCCTGACAGTTTGGTTACATTTAACACGTATTTTTTCCCTTCAGCATCGTAGCTGAAACAAAAGTTAAGTACTTTATTGATGGTTGGACCCGATTTTTCGAGGCCTGCCTCGACAATAGCCATTTTAAAATCGAAAGGAAGAATGTAAGTACCGTGCAGATAGCGGGTTATTTTGCCTCCCGGACTGACCACCAGCAACGTAGAAGGATGAATGAATTCATTGCCCTCCTGCTTAACTTGGTAACCGATGTTGTCCAAAAACCGATGGATAGTGAGGCTGTCGCCGGTAAAAAAGCGCCATCCATTTTCAGCATCACCGTGTTGAACCAAATTGGCGTAAGTTTTTTTCTTGTTTTGCGCCAGCACCGTTTTTTCGTTGTGGCTGAAGCTGATGGTGAAAATTTGGTAGTCTTTGTTCAAAACCAAATCTGATTTGTTGATAACATCCGACAAACCGTTCATCAAAGGAGTGCAAATTCCAGGACATTCATAGTAAACCATTGCAATTACAGTAGGCATTTGAATGGCATCTTTGATGTTCACTTGCTGAAATTTTTCATCCGTAAATACAATGTCATCATGGATGTATTCATCCAATTTTTCATAAACTCCTAGTTCTTCCTGGGCCTTCAGTCCTAAGGAGGAAAACAACAGTATGCCATAAAAAAGACCTTTTAGTCGGGGGACTAATAATTCTATGTTTTTCATCTTCAATAAGTTAACTTGGTTTTAACAGTATTTTTTCAAACCGCTAATTTAGACTAATTCTAAATAAAAACAACTTTTCTATTAAAAGTTTTCAGTTTCAAGTGATTAGTTAGCAAAACGAGTAAAAGCAAATGTTTCAAAAGGTGTTGTCACAGATTTTTTTAGGGCTTAAAGAAATTGAGATTTCCAAAAAAATATACTTAATTCCCAATGAGGGATCTTTTCCAAATTGAATCCAATTGAAATCTTACAACTGACATCAAAATAGAATGCGCTCAAAATATTGGCATAATATTTGGTTAGTAGAAATTGTAGTTTTTTTTAAGAATTTTGGTTGGTTAAAAAAGAAAATCCCGTGCTTCCAAGTGGAGCATGGGATTTTTCTATTTTAGAAGTAAAAAGTTGAAATCAAATGATTGAATCATTCAAAATAAACCATTTTTAGAAGTTGAATTTTTCTACGTAATCGCACCAAACAATCAGCCTTTGAGTTCAAGTGCCAAATAATGCGCAGTATAACCTTTTGATGATTG
>JADYZK010000342.1 GCA_020853175.1 Bacteroidales bacterium | reverse complement strand
GAAGTGGATCAAAACCATATCATCATCATCGAAGGCAACTGGTTTGCCAATGATTACACCGGCCTCACTCCGCCATGGGATGACAATATGGTGTATAGCTTTCACAAATATTGGAATTATAACACCCTGGAATCCATTCAGTGGATGATCAATATGCGCAATTCATACAATATCCCCATTTGGTTAGGCGAAACTGGAGAAAATTCCAACTCGTGGTTTACCAGCCTCATCGCGTTGGCGGAACAAAATAAAATTGGATGGTCGTGGTGGCCGGTAAAAAAAGCCGGTATCAACAATGTGTTGAGGGTTCCCGAAAGTATTCCATACAACAGCCTCATTTCCAACTGGAAAACCGGATTACCCGCCATAACAGCCGACCAAGCTTTTGCTGCCGTGCTCGATTGGGCCAACAACCACAAGATCGAGAATTGCATCGTTCAACGCGATGTAATTGACGCCATGATCCGGCAGCCGCACACCGATGCTACCCTTCCTTTCGTGGACCATGATGTGAAAAACGCTATTCACTTGTCGGATTACGATCTCGGGAAATGTTCTTTCGCCTATTGGGATGCCGACACTGCCAATTACCACCTCAACACCAACAGTTTTACCAACTGGAATGCCGGCTGGAGTTACCGCAACGATGGCGTGGACATTGAAAGATGCTACGACAGCCATCCCGACAACAATGGTTACAGCATTGGTTGGGTGAACGCCAACGAATGGCTGCAATTTACAATCCATAGCGATAGCGCGGCGGCCTACCAAGTGATGTTCAGATCGGCTTCTGCTACCGGACCTGCCATTGTTCGTTTAGAGGTGAATGGCACCGACATCAGTCCTGCTCACCAATTGCCCGCCACCGGCGGATGGCAAACCTGGTCCAACTCCACCATCAACAACGTGATTCTGCCGGGCGGAACCACCAAAGTGCGTTTGGTGTTCGACAAGGCCGGATCGAATGTGAGTTTCTTTAAATTTACCAACCCTCAGGCCGTTTCAACGGTTTCATTTGGATTTGTTTCAGGCGAATCGGTAAAAAATAATCCTTCGTTGCTGCTGACCTTAAACAAGCCCGTGACTGAGCTTTCCGCAACTCCGGCCGATTTTATCTTCAAGGTAAACGGAGTCGAAACTCCCATACAATCCATTGAACTTCATCCTGATAACAACCAAAAATTGATTATTCATCTCGAAAACGAATTGTCGTTCAATCAAACCTTGTTGTTGTCCTATACAGGAAGCAGCATCACAAGCGACGGGCAAATTTTAGACCCTTTTGTCAATAAAAGCATAAAAAACACCTTACCTCGCCGATTTGTTTTGCCCATAAAGATTCAGGCAGAAGATTTCGATGTCAACAGCGGCTTTCAGTTGGAAGATTGCACCGACATCGGTGGCGGCAAAAACTTAGGATATGCCAACAACGGCGATTATGTGGAGTATTATGTCAGCATTGCCGATGCCGGCGATTATAATTTTCAATTTCGGGTGGCTTCTTTATACTCCAACGGAAGGATTTCGGTGCAATTGGGCAATGGCAGCAGCTTCACGCCTATCCAAACCGTGGCTTTTACTGCTACGGGAGGATGGCAATCGTGGAAAACGCAATCCTTTAAAATGAGCCTGCCGAAAGGAAATTTTAATTTGAGGTTGTATTCGGTGGCCGGCGAATACAACCTCAACTGGATGGACATCAGCCGTTTCACCTCCACCACAGAATTGACCGACCTGAGACAGTTCAAAATATATCCAAATCCGAGCACGGGGGTCTTTTTTGTTGAAGCCACCTTTGAGCAACATAAGGAAATCAAAGTGCAAATCACCAATGTTTTTGGTCAAGAAGTGTATTCAAAACAATGGGAAAATGCGCTCACTTTAAACGAAACCATTTCCTGTGAACAGTGTACAACGGGAACCTATTTCATTCGCTTAAGCACACGCGAAGGGCAAATTGTACGCAAGATTGTCTTCAACAAAACCTCGATATAAATTAACTCGATTGACATTCCAGATACTTAATTTTGCAAAGAAGCAAAAGCCTCACCCATTTTTTCGATGATATCAGAGGCCAACATGGCTTCCATTCCCCATGCTTTTGCGGCCATGTCGCCTGCCAGTCCGTGCAAATAAACGCCTATCAAAGCCGCGTGAAAAGGGCTGTATCCTTGAGACATCAACCCCAATAAAACGCCACAAAGCACATCGCCACTTCCGGCAGTTGCCATGCCCGGGTTTCCGGTAGGATTGAAAAAAACAGGACCTCCGGGTGTTGAAAGCGTTGTGAAAGCACCTTTTAAAAGGACATAAACACCAAAACGACGTGAAAATTCGCGTTGCGTTTCAAGCCGTTCAAAGCCATTGCTCCACTTGCCTACCAAACGCTCAAATTCCTTAGGATGAGGCGTAAGAATGCTTTCTTTGGGCAGAAAAGACAACCAGGTTTTGTTTTCGGAAAGGATATTCAGTGCATCGGCATCGAGCACCAGCGGTCGGTCGGCATTTTGGATCAGCAGTTTCAAAACCGATGCCGTTGCTTGCGAAGTTCCCACTCCAGGCCCCATCGCAATGGCGCTATAAGGTTGCAGGTCGGGAAGTTTTTCAATGGTATCGGCGTTCACGTCAACACTTATCATAGCTTCCGGAAGATGGATTTGCATGGGCAAAACAGCCTTTTCGGGTAGATGCACATGCAACAAACCTGTCCCCGAGCGCATACACGCTTTTGCTGCCAACACCGCCGCTCCTGCCTTGTCCGACGCGCCGGCAAGTAGCAGCGCATGACCAAAATTTCCTTTGTGCGCAAAGCGCGGACGGGGTCGAAGCTGGGTTACAATGTCGTTTTTTTCGACCAAAAACGATCGGTGACCGTTGTCGTGGTGCATGGTGGAATGAAGTCCGATAGGAACCACCTCCCAATTACCTACAAAAAATTCATTTTCAGGAAAAAAGAAAGCCTGTTTGGGCCATTCAAAAGTGTAAGTGAAATCAGCTTTCACTACTGCATCCTTCGCCCCAAGCGGTTGATCGGCAAACAGACCCGAAGGCACATCCACGGCCACAATTAAAGCTCCCGAGCTGTTGAGATGACCGATTAATTCGGCTACAATTCCGGCAGCAGGCTTGTTCAAACCCGAGCCCAATAAGGCATCCACCACGAGCGTTTCTGTTAGAATGGCCGGAAAATCAGTGGCATTTTTCATCTCATGAACCTCAATTGCAGATAATGAATGAAGCCGTTGGAGATTGGTTTCAAAATCGGGACTCCCTTTTTCGGAAAACATCAACAAAAACACCCGCACTGAGAAGCCTCCTTTTTGGAGCAGCCTTGCCAGCACCAAACCATCGCCGCCATTGTTGCCCGAGCCACAAAAAACATCCACCTTTTGGAATGGCTTTAGCCGTGCCACCATGCGGTGAAAAAGAGCGGTGGCCGCACGCTCCATCAAATCAATAGAAGCAATAGGTTCGTGGGCGATGGTATAGGCGTCGGCTTCACGTATGAAAGCAATTTCAGGAATTTTTAGCATGTCAAAATCAGTTTTTCTATGAACCAAAATTAGGTCATTTTCAACTTCCTATGACAAAAACCACTGTTGAACTGTCCAAAGAAGCGCATTAGCGTTGGAAATTTTTGCAACTCTGCCTATCTTTGTCCTCTTATCAAACCAAATTAAACATGAAAAACAGAATCTTAGCTTTCGCAGCTCTGCTGCTGCTTTTTGCTTCGTGCAACAATGCGGCCCACCATGCCGAAGAACAAAAACTTTCAGAGGCTGACCAACAATTGATTGCCACGGCAAACACTTATTTCAGTACTTTACCGCAACCCAGCGACCCAAGCACCCCGCTGGCGCAGCTCGGCAAGAAGCTGTATTACGACGAAAGTCTCTCGATGTCGGGCAAAATGAGTTGCAACACCTGCCATCCGATTGCTAATTATGGCGTTGACAATGAACCCACTTCGCCCGGCCACGACGGCACACGCGGCACACGCAACAGTCCTACCACTTTTAATGCCTACTTTCATGTGGCTCAGTTTTGGGACGGTCGCTCCCCCGACTTGGCCGACCAAGCCAAAGGCCCTATCTTAAATCCTATTGAAATGGGGATGAAAAGCGATGTGGACGTGATTGAAAAACTAAAAAACTCAGCAGACTACATTCAAATGTTTCAAGCCGCCTTTCCAAAAGAGGAAAATCCGATCCATTTCGACAATTTTGCTGTTGCCGTTGCTGAGTTTGAAGGCACGCTGGCCACACCCGCAGCTTTTGACGCATTTCTTGACGGAGCGGTGAGCGCGTTGAACGAGACCCAAAAACAAGGCCTCAGCCTCTTTATTGAATCGGGCTGTATTGCCTGCCACATCGGTCCCGGACTGGGCGGCAATATGATGCAACGTTTTGGATTGGTGCATGGCCCCTATTGGAATTACACCGGATCGGAACGTCAAGATGAAGGCAAATTTGAGGTCACAGGTGTTGAGTCGGATAAATATGTTTTTAAGTCGCCCTCGCTGCGCAACATCGAAAAAACGGCGCCTTATTTTCATGACGGAAGCGTTGGTAGTCTTCACGAAGCCGTGCGTATCATGGCTTACACCCAATTAGGCAAAGAGCTGACCAACGAAGAAATTGATTTGATGGTGAGCTTCTTTCAAAGCCTGACTGGTACAATTCCTGAGCATGCATTGTAAATCTTACTGATGGTTTGGGTGATGCATTTGTGGATCACCTATAGATGAAGTCATATTCACTCTGGTCGGAGACATATTCACTCTGGTCGGAGGCATATCCGTTTATGTTGGAGATTTCTCCCTCAAAACCCTGCTTCGCAGTGTTTTTCAGCCCTATCTCCCCGTCGCTCCATCGCTCAAGTTGCTTGTCACTTTTTAGTGCGGATTTGGATTTTAAATAAGTTGTAAGAAAAATTGAAAAAACATCCAAAACTTTTAGCAATTTTAAAACTGTAAACTTTTCAATATGAGATATATTAATTATCTCTTAATTAGACACGGTATAAATTGCAAAAAACTTCAAAAAAAATGATGCGTTTTTTGATTTTTCTGGTACTAATGTATAGAAGGTTATTTTTTAAGAAAGGATGAATCAATAATGGATTATTTTTGAAAAGAAAATGAAACAATCAAATACCAGTGAACAGTGAATAGTGAACAGGCTGGTGCCAGCAACACGAAACACCAAACACGAAACAAAAATTGTAGTGCATGCAACATCGAACGAAAAACAACTGAAGATGAACAAACAACAAAAAGATGGAACCGGGATCAAAT
>JADYZK010000341.1 GCA_020853175.1 Bacteroidales bacterium | reverse complement strand
CCACGAAGATTTTATGCTTGTAGCTTCCTACAATCCCGGATACCAGCGCGGTTTCAAAGAGCTAAAACCCTCAACAAGACAGCGTTTTGTGGCTTTGCCGTTTGCCTATCCCACCAAAGAAATAGAAATTCAAATCCTTATCAACGAATCAGGAGTGAGTGCCGACATTGCAGAGAAGTTGGTAAAAATTGGGCATAAAATCAGAAACCTCAACGAAGTAGGATTGGCTGAAACAGTTTCGACCCGCTTGTTGGTAGATGCAGCAAAATTGATTCATACGGGCTTACCCAAACGCCTATCGGTTAAAGTAGCAGTTATTGAACCTCTTACCGATGACGAACAAGTGGTTTCGGCCCTTACCGACTTGTGTAATTTGATGATTTGAAAAAAATGAAATCATTGCCGCTTATTACACGATCTCCTCAACATCAACGAAATGTCATTTGACGAGTATATCTTCAGTAAGTTCATCAAGTTTTTCGATAAAAAGAAAGATGATCCTGAATTGTTGGAACGCAAGGTATCGCTCAGCGAAATAAAACCCAAATTAACGGTGTTGGCGCGCGCTTTAACAGGAGAAGCCATTGAACTTTATCCGGCAGAGCGCGAAGGCGGAACCAAAGGAACCCGCTTTTTCTTGCCTGAAACATTTGCCTTGTATCCCTCACAAGAAGAAAATCTTACTTTTTATGTTTTCAGGGTCTTGTACCTTTCCGTTCAAAAAAATTTACAGCTGAATTGGTTAGCAGCAGGCGAATATTCCTTAAAAGAATCGCAACAAAAAGCCTTTGAAACTTCCAATTTAGTGCTTGATGCCATGCAAAAAGACTTTCCTTCGGCCACCGAGATGCACCGCGTGTTGAGGGAGAATCTTTTGCCGACAGCCAAAGAAAATCAAGCCGACTGGAGCTGGCTTTACGGGAAATGGTTTGTAGAGGAGAAACAATCAGACGCGCCCAACCCTTTAGAAACCAACAAAACCCAGCCCAACAGCAACCCAAAACCACTCACCACGGCCAAAGCCAAGGCGGTGGAAGAAATGAAACAAATTCAGGTGGACAAGAAAAGTCAGGAAGATTATGTGATGACCCACAACTTCGAAAAGGTTGAAACAGCCGAAGAATATGATGGGGTGTGGCGCGATTTTGACGGTTCCGACGAAATGGATGACCACAATGAGGCCTTGGACGAACTCAATATGAAGTTTACCGTAAGAGCTGACGACCAAGCCCATTCGGTATATCAAGCCGATTTTGCCGAAAATACCACCATTGCCGAAAGCAGCCGCCGTGATGACGCTTCCTATCACATAGATTATGATGAATGGGATTACCGAAAAGGCGCCTATAAGCCCAACTATTGCAAAGTTTTTCCCGTTTTTCCTTCGCTGACGGACGTTGATTATTACCTGCGCGTGATTGCTGAAAACAAAACGGCCTTAGAATCTTTGCGCAAATCGTTGGCCCACGTTAACAACAAAAGAAAACAGATTCGCTACCAAACGCAAGGCGAAGACTTTGATATTGATCGGGTTACAGATATGTTTGTGGACCTACATCTGAGACAAACCCCTACCGAAAAGATTTATTTTTCGTCGCGCAAGGCTGAAAAAGACATTTCAATTCTCTTGTTGTTGGACAGCTCCTTGTCCACTGACAGTTATGCTGCCGGCAATAGAGTGATTGATGTCGAAAAGCAAGTGAGCATTCTCTTTGGCGAAATCCTCCATGAATATGGCATTGATTTTTCAATCTGTTCGTTTTGGTCGCACACGCGCAACCACTCCACTTTTTTAACCCTCAAAGCTTTTGATGAAAGCTGGAAGGCGGGCCGTTACCGCGTGGGAGCCATTGAACCGCATGGCTACACCCGTATAGGTGCTTCCATTCGACATGCCGGTGCATTGCTCGAAAAACAACCCTCGGCCAATAAGTGGATCATCCTTATCTCCGATGGAAAACCCAACGATTATGATACTTACGAGGGTAAATACGGTGTAAAAGACGTGAAACAATCGCTCCGAGAGTTGCATGCGCGCAACATCAACACTTTTGCGTTGGCTGTGGAGGCACAGGCACGTTATTATCTGCCGCAAATGTTCGGACAAAACCATTATCAAATTTTAACCAACACCAACGAGCTGCTCACGGCATTGGTGAAATTATTTACCAAAATTAAACAAATGTAAATGCAATGAGTTCAAGTTCTGTTAATTACAAAAATTTCTTTTATCCACCGGGGGGAATCCTGCTTTGGATCATCATTTTGGTAGAAGTCATCACTTTTGGATTCGCATTGGTAGCTTTGGCCTATAACAACCATTTGGAGCCTGAGATTTTTGCCTCCTCGCGCGGGATGCTCAACACCCATTTGGCCACTTTAAACACCCTATTGCTGCTGGTGAGTGGCTATTTCATGGCCGATGCCGTTCATGGCTTCAGGGCCAATAATTTGAAAAAAGCAAAAACAGGTTTCAGCATGGCCATGGTGGGAGGTTTACTGTTTGTGGGAATCAAATCGGTGGAATATTATGGCAAAATTTCGATGGATATCGGCCTGACCACCAATACTTTTTTCACCTATTACTGGCTGCTTACCGGTTTTCATTTGGTGCATGTACTTATTGGTCTTGTTATTCTTTTGGTGCTGAGAAGCGATTTAAAAAAGAAACCGGAAGCCTTAAAACTTGAAGACGTAGAGGCCGGCGCAGCTTTTTGGCATTTGTGCGACCTCATTTGGCTTGTTCTTTTTCCAATGTTGTACCTCATATAAAGCCACGACCAATGAAAAATAATCTTTTTTATACTCTGGCACTCCTCTTTTTTCTCACCATTGCAAACGCCTTGGTGTCCAATTTCAGTTTCGCGACCAAAATCACCGCAGTAGCTTTACTGATGTTGTTGGCCGCTGCAAAATTTTTGTTGGTAGCCTTCCGCTTTATGGAACTCCATAAGGCACACGGCTTTTGGAAGGCCGCCATGATTGTGCTTGTGGCGCTCATCGTGAGTGGGGTGCTTATCGCCATTTAGTTTTCAAAAGCACCAAAGTGTGGATACTTATGCGTTTTATGTGTTGTGAATAGGTACTTTTGTTGTCCCTATCGGGTTTAAACCAAACTAAAACGATGAAGTCAATGGAATTCAATCTATCCCAACGCAAAGGATTTGCAAGCGACAATTGGTCGGGTGTTTCGCCCGAAGTGATGCTTGCACTGCAACAAATCAACTTCGGCCACCATCCTTCTTATGGCGAAGACGACCCGCTGATGGAGCTGGCACAGCAAAAATTCAGGTCCATTTTCGGAGAAAACAGCACCACTTTTTTTGTGTATAACGGCACAGGAGCCAATGTTTTGGCCGTTCAACAGTTGTTGCGTTCGTGGCAGGCTGTGGTGGCGCCCCATTCGGCCCATTTGAACGAAGACGAAGGCGGTGCTCCAGAGAAATTCACCGGCGGCAAAATCCTTACTGCCGACTGTGCGGATGGAAAATTGCATCCTGATCAGGTTTTGCCCTTTTTAAAAAGCATTGGCTTCCAACATCACGTACAACCTAAGTTGATCAGCATTTCGCAGGCCACCGAAATGGGAAGCCTTTACACTTTGAGTGAGATCAAAGCCTTGGCCGATTTTGCCCATGCCAACAACATGTATTTGCATGTGGATGGTGCCCGACTATCCAATGCTGCCGTGGCGATCGGATGCAGCTTCACCGAAATGATTGTTGAAACAGGCGTGGATGTGCTTTCGTTTGGTGGCACAAAAAACGGATTGATGTTTGGCGAAGCTGTTGTTTTTCTCGACCAAAAACTCGCGGAAGGTTTTGAGTACAGCCGCAAACAAGGGATGCAATTGGCCAGCAAGATGCGGTTTATCATCGTGCAGTTTTTGGCTTACCTCGAAAACGATCTTTGGAAGCGCAATGCCAACAATGCCAACACCATGGCGCAACTTCTTGCCAAAGAAATCGCTCAGGTTGAAGGGTTCAAATTGAGTCGCGAAGTAGAAGCCAACGGGGTTTTTGCCATCGTGCCCAAGCACCTCATCGAGCCACTTCAAAAAGCTTATTTCTTTCATGTTTGGAACGAAAACACCAACGAAGTGAGGCTGATGTGCTCCTTCGACACTACTGTTGATGATGTAAATGGCTTTGTTGCAACGGCCCGACGGTTGGTTGAAGGTTTAAAATAACCAGATCCCTTTTGTTAGAGCAAAAACAATTTGCGGTAATTGCTTATAAAGCCAGCATGTTTTTTACAACAATATCGCCATTTTGCAAATCCTCTGCAAGTTGAAAAATGGTTT
>JADYZK010000340.1 GCA_020853175.1 Bacteroidales bacterium | reverse complement strand
CGCTGAAACGCGGATCGCTGGGCGCCACCTGACCCAGAAGAATTTTATCGGGAGCGAGATATTTTCCCCAGCAATCAATATGTTTGATATAATCTCCTAAAGGATCATTCATCACATCGTAGCGTTCAATTCCTAAATAATTAAGCATTTTGGCATTGATTTGAGTTGGGGTTTGGGTTTCTTCTTCGTACACCAACTCCGTGGAGGCCGCCATTCCCAGGCCATCGGCCATCATATTGCCACCGGTGTGTTTCACATTCATTCCAAACAAATTGATACCAAGGTGTTGGGCCACTTTTGGTGGAACATTGTTGTCGTTTGGACGTGGGCGGTTGTATGGAAAGTCAACAATTCCGGGTTGGTTGTTGCCATCAAAAACAAACCATGGGCCGTAATCTCTGGTCCAATATGAATCGGTTGCAGCGATAAGAAAGCTACAGTTGGCAACATTTACATTGTTACTGATATAAAGATTTTGAACCGTAGTAGCCTGGGATTGAGAGGAAACTAACGTTATCACTTGAATGTCTTCAGCCATTTCGCGGATGAGTTGATAAGGAATACCAAACTGGTAACGAATCAGCACCGACTGCATGGGCTCAAACTCGGCCACCATGCGAACGGGGCCAACGGGCGGTGGCGTTTCAATGAAATTCACGTTTGTGCGAACGGGAGTGTTCATTTCTTCTTCCGAAAGATAATGCAGTTTTCTGTAATCTTTTGCCTTGCCTGAAGGCTGTTGTGCTTGTGCAAACAATTGAATAACAATAAATAACAAGACAATAACTGACTTAGAGCATTTCATATTTTAGCATTTTTTGATTTTAAATCATGCAGCAGATAGACTGGCAAAGGTATGAAAGCTCCATAAACCTAACTCATTTTTGTTGTATATTTGCCGCACTAAAAATTATATCACAATGCTAACATCCATTCTTCTCGGTGTCGTTGGGCCTACACAGGTTATTATCATCGTGTTGGTTATCCTTTTGTTGTTCGGTGGAAAAAAAATTCCCGAACTGATGAAAGGCATCGGTAAAGGCGTAAAAGAGTTTAAAGACGGAATCAACGGGGTGGAAGAAGAAAAAGACCCCATTGACAAAGAAAAAAAATAAACTTCTTGCTAAAATATGTTTACCGATATTGTTGGCATTAAAAAGTCAACTTTTGAGGTTATGTTTTATAGAAATGAATATTTTTGATGTTTTAAATACAACATCAATAGCTAAACTACGTTCATTGGTGGCGCACAATACTTACAATCAATGTTCCATTTTCAAACTTGATATTCAATATGATTAAAACTAAATTCCTGACTTTTAGTTTATTACTAATATTTACCACCGGTATTTTTGCACAGTCAGAAGTTGAAGAGATGCTTTCCGATACATTAGAAATAATGGCAGGAGACACCAACAATCAAGTTTCGGCTGATTTTCTTGAAGAACAATCGAGTTTGACATTTTTTGAAGATTCACCTATTGTGAGGATGCTCGACAGCTTATATCAAATCAGGTATTTCAATGATAGCCTTCATATTTTCGACTCAGTAGTTTTGAATCGCTATGGCTATGCTCCCACCGAAATACCCAACTTTGCCGACAGCGTTTATATTGAAAGGATAGAAAAGCTTAGCCGCGAAACGACAATTCCCTTGGTTTTTAACCAACATGTGCGCGATTTCATTAATCTTTATGCTTTAAGGAAACGTGGTTTATCGAGCCGAATGTTGGGTTTGTCATATGTTTATTTCCCCATGTTTGAAGAGCTGCTCGATCGCTACAATATTCCCTTAGAAATGAAGTACTTGGCTATGGTTGAATCGGCTTTGAATCCGTCAGCGGGATCGCACATGGGCGCTAAAGGCTTATGGCAATTCATGTATGGAACCGGAAAGGTTTACAACCTCAAAGTTACGTCCTTGGTTGATGACCGCTTCGATCCTTACAAAGCCACCGAGGCCGCCTGCCAGCACCTGAACGACCTTTATGACATTTACGAAGATTGGTTTTTGGTTTTGGCAGCCTACAACTCGGGTGCCGGCAATGTGAACCGGGCCATCCGCAGGGCCGGTGGCGCTAAAGATTATTGGGCGATATGGCCGTATCTGCCCCGCGAAACGCGTGGATACGTTCCTGCTTTTATTGCTGTTAATTATGTAATGAATTATGCCACAGAACATAACATCTATCCCGTTCACCCAGGTAAGATGTTAATAGGCACCGATACCGTATCGGTGAAAGACTTGCTTTCGTTCGATCAATTGAATGAAATGATTAAAGTACCCAAAGAAGACCTTAAGTTTTTTAATCCACAGTTCAAGGCCGGCATCGTTCCTGCTTCGCCAGAAAACCCTTATGTGATTCGTATTCCTTCGGAATTTGTTGGCGTCTATCTGAACAACGAACAAAATTTGTATGCCTTTAAAACCAAAAAGGGCGTCGAAAAAGAAACCCTCCAGGCGGAGGTAAAAAAAGTGAGCGACCGCAGTGTGCATATTGTTAAACGGGGCGAAAATCTTGGGCTCATTTCGCGTAAGTACCGCGTTTCGGTGAAACAATTGCAGTCGTGGAACAACTTACGAAATACTAATTTGCAAGTGGGGCAAAAATTAGTTGTTTTTAGTTCGGGAACACCTGTCAACACGCCCGGTGAGGCACCTATTGCACGCAGCACACAAAGCAAAGCACATATTGTGAGTAAAGGCGAAACCCTTGGAGCCATTGCCTCAAAATACAAATGCAGTGTTACCGACTTGAGAGAGTGGAACAATTTAAAAAATTCCAATCTTCAAATCGGACAAAAACTGCGTGTTTATCCTGTTGAACAGCTGGCTTCACAAGAGGCTGTCATCAGCACTTCAAGCAATGGAAAAGGCAATGTCATTATCTATACCGTAAAAAATGGCGATACCCTGTGGGATATTGCCCGCAAATACGATGGTGTTACTGTTGATCAGATCAAACGGTTGAACAAGCTCTCGAACAAATCGAAGCTGCATATCGGACAAAAAATAAAAATTGCAGTAGTTTCATAATTTCGTAGTAGCCGTTTTTACTACCCTTTTCAAGCTGTGTCTGCAAGATACTAATCTTTAAGTCCATACGTTCTAATAAGAAATGCCTTATGAAAAATCGCGGTTCAATTTTTTTGGTATTGATGCTTTTTGTGATCTCGTGCAATGAGCCCGAGCAACGTATCGCCCGTTCAGTTGGAGCCACCTCCGAAATATTGGTTGTTACTCAAACCAAATCCCAGTGGGATGGTGACATTGGCAACGCGATCCGTTCTTTTTTTGGTCAAGATCAATACGGCCTTCCACAAGGTGAGCCTTCTTTTAAAGTAACTAACATCAATGTGGAAAAGCTTTCGGATATGTTTAAAAAACACCGTAACTTATTGATTGTTGAAACCAATAAAAACCAACAAGAGCCAGTGGTGGAAACAAGAAATAACCTTTGGGCCAAGCCACAGCGGGTGATTAAAATTACGGCTGCCGATGCTACCTCTTGGGTCGAAGCCTTTGAAAAAGACAAAGAAGGATTCATGCTTTTGTTTCAACGCTCGGAACGTGAGCGGCTACTTAATATCTTTAGGCCTACTGCCAAAATTGAAGTGATGGAGCCCATTCGCAAAGCTTTTGACATCAACTTGGTTGTTCCTGAAGGCTTTTATATTGCCAAACAAGACGCAAATTTTATGTGGTTGCGCAAGGAAACCAACGATTTCAGTCAAGGAATCATTATTTATCAAAAGCCTTACACCGACACCCTCGCTTTCTCATCTGAATCCATTATTGCTTTAAGAGATTCGTTGGTGAAAAAATATATTCCCGGCCCTTCGGAAGGTTCTTATATGACCACTGATAAAGAATTTGTGCCACCGATGATGACCAAAACCACAGAATATGTAACCGATTTTGCTGTTGAAACACGCGGAATGTGGAACTTGGTGGGCGATTTTATGGCCGGACCTTTTTTATCTTATACGTTTGTAAATCCCAACAACCAAAAACTGCTTACGGTTGAAGGTTATGTTTACGCGCCTAATAAAGACAAAAGAGACCACCTTCGGCAGTTGGAAGCCTTGCTCTTTAGTCTTGAGTTTGCTAAGGCAGATTAAACACGTGTAAATCTTTCCAAGTTGCAACATTTAACCTTGGATGATGCACTTAAAAAAACAGCCCGATGACAAAAATGCCATCGGGCTGTTTTTGTATTCAACCAAATTTTTCTATTTGGATGAAGAATAAGTTACAGTGATGGTTCCCACCGGAGTTTCAGAATTAGAAACAATAGTGGAATTGCTGTAAACACCTAAATCAGTCATATTGATTCCTTTGCCCTCGAAGCTGTAAAATATTTTGCCTGTGGCCGCATCAAAAGTATAAAAGGCATCGAAATTTTTCTCCCCCATCATAATCACTAGCGAACTGTCGTTGACAAAATTCAGGATGGTTTGCTTTTCGAGCTCTGCCACTTGCTGCAAGGTAGAAGGGTTCACCTTGGTTTCGTCGAATTGTGTTTTTACATCGGTAACTTTCCAACGTCCGATGAGTTTGTTTTTGCTACCATTGCCGCAGCCGGAAAAGAGAACTGCTGATAGTGTTAGCAGGCTCGCGAATAGAATTGTTGCTCTCCTCATGTAAATCAATAATTAGCTGAAAATCTATTGAATAAATAAACCATTAATAAATGAAACTTGCAGCAAAATTAAGAAAATGCTTGACATCTTTTAATTTTGTTGTAGTTTAGCCAACTGATTTAACTATTTAGTTAAACTATTGAATTCATTCTATGACCACAGAAGAACAAATTTTAGTTGCGGCGCGCAAGGTATTTATTGAAAAAGGCTTCGAGGGCACACGAATGCAGGAAATCGCCAATGAAGCCGGCATCAATAAAGCGTTGCTTCATTATTATTTTCGCACCAAAGAAAAGTTGTTTGAGCAGATTTTTACGGAAGTATTTCAGAAAATTAAGCCCGCCTTTTCCAACGCCCTGCATCCCGATCCCGATTTTCAAGCTTTTACAAACGCATTTATTGAAGGCTATTTAAACCTTCTCGACGAGCTGCCATTTTTACCCCGTTTCGTTATTCAAGAACTGAATCGCGATCCAAAACGTTTTGTGGCCTTGATGGAGAAACAGGAGATTCCTTTCGATTCCATTAGACAAATGATTCAACGTGAAGTAGATAAGAAAACTATTCAGCCCATTGCAGCCGAGCAGTTCATCATCAACCTGATTGCACTTATCGTGTTTCCGTATATTGCCCAAGCGCTTGTTAAAGACATTTTTTTTAACAAGAACGAGGCTGCATACCACGAATTTCTTTCCGATCGCAAACAAAAGCTCGCTGATTTTGTGTTCAACGGCATTGGATTCAAAAAAGCCTTTTAAATGATGAAAAAGATTCAATTGACCATCCTCTTTGTAATGCTTTCGCTGCTTTTACACGCACAATCGGGACAAAAAATCATTCGTCTCCAGCTTGTTATTGACAGCGCGATGGCACGTTATCCTGTTTCGAAACAGCAGCAGGATTTTGACCAAGTGCAACAGCTCACCCTCCAGCAATTGAATGCTGCTTTTTTGCCGGGCATCAGCCTTAACGGACAGATGAGCATCCAATCCGATGTTACACAACTCAGCATTTCCATGCCCGGTTTTAGTCCGCCCGAGTTGGCCAAAGACTGGTATAAAATCAACCTCGACATTACCCAAATCGTTTACGACGGCGGACAAATCAAACACAACAAATCCCTTGAGGCACAACAGCATAAAATTAAAATTGCTGAATTAGAAAGCCAAGAAAACGCTTTTAAAGAGTCTGTTTCTAAACTATATTTCAGAGCTTTACTCCTCAAGCAGCAGATCAGGGTTTTTCAATCCATGCACCAAAGCCTTTCCGCCACAACGCACGAAATGGAGGCGGCAGTTGAAAACGGTATCGTTTTAGCTTCAGGCGTGCAGCAAATGCATGTGGAACTCTTGCGCAACACCTCCCAAAAGTTAGAGGCAGAGGCTGCTCTTGAGGCTACTTTGGCTTTTTTGAATGTGTATTCCGGGCTTCAAATTCAACCTTCGGATAGTCTTAGCAGTCCATTTATTGTAAGTCAGGAACGCCACTTTTCCAATCAAAGACCCGAATGGATTGGACTGAACTTACAGATTGAAAAAAGCGGACTGCAACAAAAGCTCATCCAAGCCAAGCGAAAACCCAATATTCTGGCTTTTGCACAAGCAGGTTACGGCAGACCCGGATACAATATGCTCGACGATCAATTCAGCGATTATTATATGATAGGTCTCCGCTTCAACTATAAAATATGGGATTGGAAAACCAACCAAAGAGAGCAAAGCATTTGGCAGATTTCAGCCTCTATCATCGAAAAAAACAAGCAATCCTTCGAGATGAATCAGCGTGCCGCTTTTGAAGCCAAAAAAGCGGAAATACAAAAACTGAAAGAAATCTTGTCCAATGATAGTGCCATTGTTCAACTGCAAGAAGCCATTTCCGAAAGCCAGCGAGCTGCACTCAAAGCCGGTATCCTCACTTCGGCAGCATTTCTTCAAGAAGTTGAAAAACTCAGAATGGCCTTGCTTCAACACGAAACCAACAAAATTAAACTCCTCAACGCGATGACCGACCTGATGTTTATAACCGGAAAAATGAACTTCGATGAGTAACCATAAAATCTTACCATTCAGCCTAATCGTTTTAGTTTTAGGCCTTATTTCATGTCGCAATAGCGAAGAAAAAGCCGATGCTTATGGCAACTTTGAAGCCATTCAAGTGACAGTGTCCTCGCTCAGTAATGGCCTTTTAATGGTTTTAAACATTGAAGAAGGGCAGCTTTTAGAACCGCATAAAGTTTACGGAATTGTGGACACCCTCGACCTTCATCTCAAACGCCAACAGGCAATAAGTCAGCACCAAGCAGTGCTTTCAAAGATTGCAACAGTTGACGCTCAAACAAAAGTGCAACAGCAACAATTGACCAACTTGGGAGTTGATCGCGAACGTATTCGTCAATTGTTGGCTTCGGGAGCTGCAACCGAAAAACAAAACGACGACATTGAAGGTGCTTACCGCTTGGCCGAGCTGCAAATGAAATCCACAACAACTCAAAATCAAAGTATTAAAGCAGAGGCCGAAGTGATTTTAAAACAGGTAGAACAAATCAATGAACAGATTCAAAACTGTTACATCACCAGCCCTATGAATGGAATTGTGTTAACAAAGTTTGCCGAATCGGGAGAAGTAGTTACATTTGGCAAGCCATTGTTTAAAATTGCCGACCTAAACATCCTCGAAATCAAGGCATATATCAGCGGGGATAGGTTGGTTGATTTCAAAATTGGACAAGAAGTGCAAGTGATTGTTGATAAGTCGAAAAATGAAAATAAAGTACTGACGGGAACGGTAAGTTGGATCGCTTCAACAGCCGAATTTACCCCAAAAACCATACAGACAAAAGACGAACGGGTGGACTTGGTTTATGCGCTAAAAGTCAAAGTAAAAAATGATGGAAGCCTAAAAATAGGGATGCCCGGCGAAATCAGAATTAATTATTAACTTAAAATCCTAAAAACAATGAAAGTGAAAGCTTTGATTCTCCTCTTGGGCGTGATGATGGTTATGCCCGCCACACAACTATTTTCGCAAAACAAAGCCGATGACGTTTTGGGCGTTTGGCTCAACGAGGACAAAGATGCCCATGTTGAGATGTTCAAGCGCAACGGCAAAATTTATGGCAAAATCGTTTGGATTAAGGAACCCATTGATGCTGAAACAGGCAAACCAAAAGTGGACAAACACAATCCTGATGCAGCGTTGAAAACCCGCCCCACCTTAGGTTTGGAAATACTTACAGGCTTTAGCTTTGATGGTTCCGACGAATGGTCAGGCGGCGAAATTTACGACCCCAAAAGTGGAAAAACTTACAGCAGCTACATGATGTTCGACAAAAAAGATGTCCTCAAAATCAGGGGCTACATTGGCGTGGCTTTACTTGGCAAAACCACTTACTGGACGCGTGTAAAATAAATTCATTTTGAAAACGCCTGCCATCCATATTCAGCATTTATACAAAAGTTATGCTGAAGTAACCGCCCTGAGGGATGTTCAGGTGGAGATACAAAAAGGAGAATTGTTTGGTTTTATCGGTCCCGATGGGGCCGGTAAAACCACACTTTTTCGTATCATGACCAGCTTGATGCTTCCCGACAAAGGCTCGGTAAGCGTTTTGGGCTTCGACACGGTGAAGGATTACAAGAAAATTCGCGAAAACATCGGCTATATGCCCGGGCGTTTCTCGCTTTACCAAGACCTTACTGTTCAAGAAAACCTGAGCTTTTTTGCAGGCGTACATGGAACAACCATTGAGGAAAACTACGACCTCATCAAAGACGTTTATGCGCAAATTGAGCCTTTTAAAAACCGTCCTGCCGGCAAGCTCTCCGGTGGAATGAAACAAAAACTCGCCCTTTCATGTGCACTGATTCACCGTCCCCAAGTGCTTTTTCTCGATGAACCCACCACAGGCGTAGATGCTGTTTCGAGGCACGAATTTTGGCTCATGCTGCAAAAACTGAAAAATTCAGGCATCACCATCGTGGTTTCAACACCTTATATGGACGAGGCCGCGCTCTGCGACAGGGTGGCATTGATGCAAAGCGGAAAATTATTGAAGCTGAACCGACCCCAAAACATCATCGAAGCTTTTG
>JADYZK010000339.1 GCA_020853175.1 Bacteroidales bacterium | reverse complement strand
TGTCCTCTTTTGCCCCCAAACCCCAGATGGATGGAGTTTGGGGGCTTTTTTTACACTTTTACCGGGTGGTATATGAGGGCTGCAGAAGAACGATCGTGGCTAAGTAGTTGGTGTGCTGTTTGAGATAGCCCACCTCCTAAATCAACAGCTTCATGTTCGAGCAAGGCCTCTTGATGCTTTTCAAAAGAGGATAGTTTGGATAGAATTTCTTTTTTGACATTGATAAATCTCTTTTGTTAAACTGAATCATCAACGGCCTTGCTGCGCTCTTGAACGGACTTGATACGGACTTGATACGGACTTGGTACGGACTTGGTACGGACTTGGTACGGACTTGGTAAGGGCAAAGAAGGGAGATAGCAGGTTTTCCCCAACCAATGACTGACAGATGTTGGCCAAGTCAGAAAACACTTACTGATGAAATGTTTTGGGTTTAGATTTCCGACACTTATAGTCTAAAGATGACCGATCTTTTTTTTCTTTCGAGGACGGTGAATTGAAAAAGATGCTGGTTTCCATTCATTATATTTTGAAGGCTTTCGGTCACTTTTTCAGGACTGTTGTTGTGTTCACTAAGATGAGCCAAAAACACTTGTTTGAGATTAGGATGGTGGTTTTTGGATAGAAAATCCGCTGTTTGATCATTGCTGAGGTGGCCTTTGTTGCTTCTGATCCGGTCTTGCAAATATTGCGGATAAGGGCCTTCGCGCAGCATCTGCTCGTCGTAGTTGGATTCTAAAACCATGAAATGGGAGGCTTTCAGGTATTTCTCAGCGATGGGATTGATGGTGCCCAAATCGGTAGCGATGCTCAAGCTGGAGTGGCTGTTGCTGATGTGAAAACCATGCGCGTCGGCAGCATCGTGATCCACCGGAAAAGGGGTGATGCTGAAACTGCCGATATGAAAAGGCTTCTCGGCTTCGATAATCCTGATGCAGCCGGGACGCACATTTCTGGTGTAACGGTTGTTGAGGATGGCCTCCCAGCTTCGTGCCGTAACATAAACAGGTACGTTGAAACGTTGGGTGAGGTCGGGCAGTCCTTTGATGTGGTCAATATGGTCGTGCGTGATCAGGATGCCTTGAATCTGCCGGATATTTTTGCCGCTTTCTTGTAAGGCTTTTACAATGTTTCTGCCATTGAGTCCGGCATCCACGAGCAGGGCACTTTCGGCATTGCCCACAAAATAGCAGTTACCCGAGCTACCGCTCCCGAAGCTGCAAAGTTCAAAACTGTGAAGGTGTGAAAAGAGATCCAAAGTGCAATTTTTTACAAAAGTAGCCAAACAACCTGATTTTTTCGGACTTTTGCAAGCCAATACTTATTTATATGTTTGAATCCTTCAATCCCAGCGCGGCAGCCCAAAAAGATGCCGGAATTTACGGCCTCCCTTTCACCGAAGAGGATGCCCATATCGTGATTATTCCGGTGAATTGGGAGCTCACTGTAAGCTATGGTTCAGGAACTTTCGGTGGTCCGGAAGCGGTGAAAGAGGCTTCATTACAGATGGATTTGTATCACCACGACTATCCCGAGCTGTGGAAAAAAGGCATCTGGATGGATGAGTTTCCGCGGCATTTTAAGGTGCTTCATGCCGGTTTGCGCAAAGACGCCCGCATCATTATCGAAGCCATTGAAAAGGGTATCCTTGATGAAAACAAACCAAAATACAAAGAAATTTACGAACGCATCAAGAAAGCCAACGAAGACCTCCGCTTTTGGTTGTCGAACAGAATCGCCTTCTGGAGAGAGCAGGGCAAGGTGGTTGGCCTTTTGGGCGGCGACCACAGCATCCCTTTGGGTTACCATCTTTACCTTTCCGACAAAGAAAAGTATGGTATTTTGCAAATTGATGCCCACCTCGATTTACGAAATGCCTACGAAGGTTTTCAATATTCACATGCCTCCATTTTTCACAACGCCTTAAAGTTCGATGCCGTTGAAAAGTTGGTTCAGGTGGGCATCCGCGATTATTGTGAGGAAGAATTTGAACGGACAAAGGCTGAACCTGAACGCATTAAGGTGTTTTATGATCGCGATTTACGCAAGGATTTGTTTGAAGGTCAAAGTTGGAAAGAGATTTGCGACCGCATCATCAGTCATTTGCCACAAAAGGTGTATATTTCTGTTGATATTGACGGCCTCGATCCTACACTTTGTCCCAACACCGGAACGCCCGTCCCTGGCGGGTTACAGTTTGAAGAGTTGATTTATCTGATGAACCGTTTGGCAGCCTCGGGCCGTCAAATTGTGGGCTTCGACCTTTGTGAAGTGGCCCCCGGCGATGATGAGTGGGATGGAAACGTAGGTGCCAGGGTGCTGTATCAACTGATTGGTTTGGCTGCTGGAAAATAGTTTTTCATGCGTGTTGAAAAAGCATTTCAAGACCGTTTAAAGCTTGTTTTTTACTTCACAACAAAGCCTTTTCTTTGGAGAGGCGGCATTTCGCTTACAATACAATCACGCACATTGGCCCAACGCGGCCCCTTTTTGCACCATTCTACAAAGGCATCTAATTCATCAGCGGTGCCTTCGGCTTCGATGTAAACACTGCCATCGCCTTTGTTTTGAACAAAACCTGCAATGTTGAACTCTTTTGCTTTTTCTTCGGTGTAAAAGCGAAATCCTACGCCCTGAACCCGCCCAAAAACCTGTATGAGGACTGCTTTTAGCATAAGGTTATGGGTTTAAACGTTTCATCACCATCTCATTGATGATGTTAAACAGCTGAACGGGTAAATAGCTTCTCCAGTTAAATTCGTCGAACTTACCACCAAAAGCGAGGTAATAATCAATCCGGGCCTTCACAAACTCGTGAATGACATGATCCCTGAAATTCAAACAAACAATCCATCCGTCATCAATGTTTTCAAACCATTCTTGGTAATAGTCATCGCCATCGGCATGAAAATTCAGCAGCTGTTCACCTAGCAGGATAAAATGTATAACACCTTCATCTATAAGTGGTTCTATCAAATTTCGATAGAAATACATGATATCGTTATACAGCAAATCGTTCCATTCGCCAATCAACTCAAGCACACAAAAACCTTTGTCGTAATCGCAATAAAGGATTTTCGCATAGAGCGTCAACGAGCCAAACTCATCCCATTGGGGATGGATGAGGTAATTGTAAACCGCATTGGAGAAATAAATTTCGGAGTAAGAACGCCCGTAAAACGGTGATCGTGGATCGTTTTCGGCTTGATACAGGTGCTGCCAGTGGTAATGAGGTTCAATGTCGTGCATGGCAAAATGCTATCTTGAGGTTAATAGAATTCCGGCATAGCAAAGGATCAGTCCGCCAAGGTTGTTGAGCAGCACATTCAGTAGGAGGGAGGCTGCACCGGCCCTGTTGAGGAGCTGAACGCTGTCGAAAGCAAAAGTTGAAAAGGTGGTGAAGCTTCCTAAAATGCCGATAAAAACAAACAAACGCAGGGCAGGAGGAACGCCGCCGCGGTCGAAAAAGCCCCACAAAAGTCCAATAGCAAAAGAGCCGGTAAGGTTAACAATGAGCGTACCCCAAGGCAGAGCATGATTGAAGTGCTTATCGGCAACCACATAAACGAAATATCGCAGAAGCGTTCCAATGGCACCGCCGGCAGTGAGAAGTAAAATTTGAGATGCTGTCTTGTACACTTGCATTGTTGGACGATTTATAGGGCCAGCTTGATCCAAGGAAGACTGCGTAAATCACTATATAACTCCTTCATCTGTAGTCTGTTAATTAAAGTAATGAAAATGCTGAAGCTGAGGTAAGTGCCTTCTTTGCTTAGCTTGGTATTTTCAAAACGATAGGGTATTTTTTTTCGTAGTAGAATTTCCTCAATCAGTTGTGAATGTCTTTCGGGAGTCATGTTTTGGGTAACAATGACTTTGAGCACATAACTCACCGGAAAAACGATTTCCTCGTCTCTGAAATCTTGATCTTGTATGTTGTCTTTGTTGAGCATGTTTTTTTAGTTCAGAAGTTGTGAACGACTCGTATGGCACCCCATCGGTGGTCGAAGCCGTGTTTAAATTCAGGCGACAAATATACTATTTTTACCCCTAAACCTATTTTTTTGTATGCAAAGCCGATGCCTGCGCTGAGACCAAAAGTAAGGTGTTGGCGCAAATTTGGCGCAATGGTAAAGGGTGAGCTTTTGTTGAACCAGCCACCGTAAAGGCTGGCATCGTGCACGTTATAGCGGCCTTTTGCTTCAAGCTCAAACCATCCGAGCCATTTCTTTTGCTGATTACTCAGTTCAACACTGCCTTCTTTGGCCATGGGGAAGGGATTAAAAGCAACTGGCAAGATGCCGATCCTTAAGCTTGTTCCGGCTTCTGCTTCGCTGCGGTAGCTGCCCACACGCAAGGCGGCATCTGTTCGCCAATCGAGGTGTCGAAGTCGCAGGATGCGCTGCGTGATTTGAACCGAATAGTTGATCAGCAGGTCGCTTTTTATTTGGTAACGCCAGCCCACGGGCTCCAGCTCGTGCATGCTTTTTTGTATCAGCGACGCCAATGAAGGTGGACCGATCAGGCCGATTTGAAACGACGAACTGAGCTGTAATTGTCTCAGATGCTGGGTGCTTATCTTGAAAAACTCCACAAGCAAGACCCCTGCAAAAGGCCGGTCGAGGGCAGGAATTTCAGGTGCTTCGGGGTTGATGGGCGTGTACATATTCTGCCGCAGCGCTAAGCCAAAATGGTTGAGCGACGAGGTTCCGGCGTTGGGCAAAAGTGCCGCCAGAAAAAGATGCTGCAAAGCCGGATGCACCAGCCCGAGGGAGGCTCCATTGGTGAAATAATAATCGGTGTTGGTGAAGATGTCATTCTCAAAATCAACGATAAAATAGCGATTTATGCTTGTAACAGCTCCATTCACAGTGGGGTCAGTCCAAATGGGAAGTGGGTTTTTGTTGACAAGACTATCGGGAAAGGCTGCCGTGGCAAAAGCGGTTGCCGAAAACAAATCTTGCCGCGGAAGTGCCGATAGACGACGTTCATAAGAAAGTAATTCAATCGGATTGACAGTTTCTGAGGAGATGGTTTTTGCTTCTGGCTTCAGAAGAATGATAGGCTCAGAAGGGGTAGAGGTGGGGATGGATTTGGAAAGTTGAGGTGTAGAAATCAGATCGTTTGCAGGTTGTTCGTGATCTTCTTCAGTGCCGCACGACAGCAGCAGCAAAGCGATTATGACACAACAACCAAAAAATTTCATTCAATTAATCTTTCGGCAAAAATAACATTTTACCGGTGGTTTGTGTGAGGCCTGAAATATTGAAATTCTTAAATGAGAGTGCAGACCCACAAAACAAAAATTGAATAGTAAAGAAGCACTTCATAAAATTGGAGGAAATGATTTTTTTTAGACTTTTGTGTTTAAAGCAATGGATGATTGGAAAGATGAACATCCGTATCATCTTTTGAGGAAAAAAGAAACACATTAAAAATGATATCAGCTACTTTTTTTAAAACACAAGATGATTTTAGAAATTGGTTGGAAAGTCACCACGAAAAGGAGACGGAACTGATTGTTGGTTTCTATAAGGTGGACAGCGGAAAACCTTCTATGAGCTGGTCGCAATCGGTTGACCAAGCGCTGTGTTTTGGTTGGATAGATGGCGTTAGAAAAACAATTGACAAAGAGAGTTACAGCATCCGTTTCACACCACGTAGAAAAAACAGCAACTGGAGTGCAGTGAATATCAAAAAAATTGAAGAGCTCACCAAAGCCGGACTTATGTTACCTGCCGGATTAAAAGCCTTTGATTTAAGGAAAGAAAGCAAATCCGAGACCTATTCTTACGAAAATGACACCACTTTGCTGGACTCCAACCTTGAGCACCAATTTAAATCCAACACGCTGGCATGGGATTTTTTTATGAAGCAAGCCCCTTCCTATCGAAAAGCAATCCTGCGTTGGATCATGAGCGCCAAACAAGCAAAAACGCGACAATCGAGATTGGAGAAAACAATCAAACAAAGCGAGCAGCAAAATCGAGTTACCTAAAACAAATAAGCGCAATTTGAACGTGAAATCAAAAAATACAGCTGTGCCCAACAAATCACCTTTTATTGATACTTTTGTCAATGAATGGCGCATGGAATGCTTCATGATGGAGACCAAGTATGGGATTAAATGACGCATTAAACTGAACAACAATGAGCGTTTTATTTGTAATCATCGTTTTGCTTCACGGACTCATCCACTTGCTTGGATTCATAAAAGGTATGGGATTTAAGGAAGTCAAAGAATTGACGCTTTTTATATCAAAACCGATGGCGTATGTTTGGCTTAGCGCAACGATACTGTTGTTGATTTATGGTATTCTGTATTCTATCCATTCAAAATATGCTTGGTTCTTTGGTCTTGTGGCTGTGGTTGTTTCTCAAATTCTTGTCTTTGTTTTTTGGAAAGACGCTAAATTTGGGACAATACCTAATGTGCTCATATTCGTTATCTCCATCAATTTGTTGGGTTATTTTAGTTTTCAAAAACGAGTTCAACGCGAAACACAGTATTTGCTAAATCAAAATCACAACAATGCGAATACAATTCTGAGTGAAAATGACCTTCAAACAATGCCTGAACCTGTAAAAAAATGGCTTAGGAATTCTGGCTCTATCGGAAAACCTTTTATTCATAGTGGGAAAGTGACACAAAACGCAGAAATGCTGCTGAAACCCGGCCAAAAAAATTGGTTGTCGGCTACTGCAATTCAATATACAACACTTGACAACCCCGCATTTATATGGAAAGTGGATGTGAAAATGAATCGTTTCCTCAACATTCAAGGCCGAGACAAGTTTGAAAACGGGAAGGGCGAAATGCTGATAAAAATGAATTCGCTCATCAATGTAGTCAATGAGCAAGGTGAGCCGTTGGACGAAGGCACATTACAACGTTATTTGGGCGAAATGGTATGGTTTCCGTCATTGGCACTAAGTCCATACATTGTTTGGGAAGCAATAAATGATACTGCTGCCAAAGCAACGATGACCTACAAAGGAACCACGGGAAGTGGAACCTTTTTCTTTAATAACCATGGCGAGGTAACAACATTTTCAGCTTTGCGTTTCAAGGAAAACAATGTTGATGCAAAAAGACACGAATGGACAATGAATATTTCTGCATACAAAACATTTGAAGGAATTAAAGTGCCTGCAAAAATGACCTCTACCTGGAAACTTGATGAAGGCGATTGGACTTGGTTGAAATTGGAAGTGATGGACATCAATTATAACAAAAACACAATCGAATAATGATGAAATTTCATTCCTCTGTACTCTTTGTAAAAGACATTGAAAAGTCGAAGGATTTCTATGTCAAATTGCTCAAACAAGAAATTGAATACGACTTTGGAAAGAATGTGATTTTAAAAAGTGGCATAACACTATGGGAAATAAGTCCGAGCCATATTATTGATAGAAAATTAAATATCAAAGAAACATCAAATAGATTCGAGTTGTATTTTGAGTCGGATATGCTCAATGAGATAGCGGAGCACTTGAAAAATGAAGGAGTTGAATTTTTACACGACATTCATGAGGAGCCTTGGGGACAAAGAACCATTCGGTTTTTTGATGGCGACAAACATTTGATTGAAGTAGGGGAGCCTCTTGAAACTTTCGTTCAAAACATGAATTATTCCGGACTTTCATTGGAGCAAATTGCTCATAAAAGCGGAATCTCCATTGATACAGTGGAAAATATTTTAAAAAATAAGTCGAAATGATAAGGGCTGTCTCATTGCTTAACAATAAACCCAATCCAAAACCATCTACATTTTGAAAGTTTCAATCCTTTCCCCACAGCATTTCACTACCAGCCAATGGTCCGGCGGAACGACTACGCAACTGTATATCTTTCC
>JADYZK010000338.1 GCA_020853175.1 Bacteroidales bacterium | reverse complement strand
CTTGGATAGAAGCATTTGTAAACGCAAGAAATTGGATCGCCAACAAAATTCAAAACTTATAAGCCATGACAGCGACTGTTAAAACTGCCATCATTACCGGAGCCAGCAGCGGAATAGGACAAGCTTGTGCCGAAATTTTTGCCAAAGGCAATTGGAACTTGGTAATTACGGCCCGCAGAACCGAAAAACTTGAAGAGCTGAAAAATCGATTGATGCAACAACATCAAATACAAGTATTTACACTTGAATTGGATGTTAGAAAACCCAAATCGGGCAACATATTGGCAGCTTTTATTGCACAGCATCAACTTTTTCCCGATCTGTTGATCAACAACGCAGGACTGGCCTCGGGCCTCGATCCCATTCACAAAGGCCAAGCCGATGATTGGGAAGCCATGATTGACACCAATTTGAAGGGCCTGTTGTATATTACACGCGCCATTTCACCTTTGATGGTGGAACAACGTTCAGGCCATATCATCAACATCGGCTCCATTGCCGGAAAAGAAGCTTATGCCAACGGAAATGTTTATTGCGCTACCAAACATGCGGTGGACGGACTTACAAAAGCCATGCGTCTTGACCTTGTTTCGTATGGAATTCGTGTAACGCAAATTGCCCCCGGAGCTGCCGAAACTGAATTTTCACAAGTGCGCTTTCATGGCGACAACCAACGGGCCGAAAATGTTTACAAAGGATACAAACCCCTCTCTGCACATGACATTGCTGATGCCATTTGGTATTGCGCCAACGTTCCGGCCCATGTCAACATCAATGATTTGGTGATTATGCCCACTGCACAAGCAGCAGCAACGGTGATTCACAAAACATTATAAAGCGTCTTTTTTTCTTTTTCGACTTGTTAGTTCTGTCATTTTTTAAGAAAATGATACTGTAAAATAGTTGTCTTTTTTAATGTAACAACTTATATATCAATTCAACATACAATTCACCGTCGCCGATACTGGTACTCCCATACCCTTTTGATTTCAAATCATATTCACGCAAAATGGCGATTGTTTTATGGAGTGAAGCTACGGAGTAATTGCGGGCGGCATCTTGATAATTTTTTACGAAATAGGGCGACACTCCGAGAACGCTTGCCAAGTTGTTTCGCGATTTATCGCTGGTATAATGGTATTTTAAGAGCTTCGTATAAAAGCCATATAAAATGATGACCACCATAATCAACGGATGATCTTTTGGATTGGCACCAAAATAATTCACAATTTGGTTGGCCTTTAAAACATCTTTTTGTCCAAGTGCGTTTTGCAGCTCAAAAATGTTGAAGTCCTTCGAAATTCCAATCTTCGACTCCACTTCAACATCGGTAATTTTTGATCCCGCCGGAAGAGAAATCATTAGCTTCTCAATCTCATTACGCACTTTATGGAGGTCGTTGCCCAAAAAATCGGACATAATTTGAGCTGCCTTCGGGGTAAGGGTATAATTTTTTTGTTGCAGGTATTTACTGATCCAATCGGGAATATTATCGGCATACAATTTTTTCGATTCAAAAAACACCCCGATCTTGTCCACCGTTTTGGCAAACGTTTTTCGACCATCAATTTTTTTGTACTTATAATTGAAAACCAAGATGGTGCTTTTAGGAATGTTTGAAAGGTATTTCCCGATCTCCTCAATATCCTTCACATCTTGCGCCTCACGAACGATTAACAATTGATAATTACCGGTCATCGGATAAGCACGAGCCTGACTTGCAATCATTTGAACATCAACATCGCGACCGTACATCACCAACATATTAAACGCTTTTTCCGATTCATCAAGCACATGCTCTTCCAACATTTCACTAATCGAATCAATAAAAAAAGCTTCCTCACCCGTTAAAAAATAAATAGGATGAAAAACCTTATTGCGAATGTTGGCAACAATTTGTTCGTAAGTAAAGGCCATTTAAAAACGTAAGTGTTTAACAGTTAATCCATTACTGATAAGCGTTTGTAATGAATCAATTCCAATTTTTAGATGATCATTCACATAGCGCTGATTTACTTTTCTGTCGCTTTCGGATGTTTTAACCCCTTCGGGAACCATGGGTTGGTCGGAAACCAAAAGCAAGGCCCCTGTTGGAATTTCATTCACAAAACCTACTACAAAAATGGTCGCTGTTTCCATGTCAACGGCCATGCTTCGGGTTGAAATGAGGTATTTTTTAAAATCATCGTCATGCTCCCACACCCGCCTGTTGGTGGTGTAAACCGTTCCGGTCCAATAGTCTTTTCCATGATCACGAATGCTGCTTGAGATAGCTTTTTGAAGGCTGAAAGCAGGCATGGCAGGCACTTCAACAGGAAGATAATCATTGCTAGTACCCTCGCCCCTGATGGCCGCGATTGGTAAAATGAAATCACCGACAACATTTTTTCTTTTAATGCCACCACACTTTCCTAAAAACAGCACTGCTTTTGGTCGAATGGCTGCCAGCAAATCCATTATTGTTGCGGCATTGGCGCTGCCCATCCCGAAATTGATAATGGTGATGTTGCCAAAAGTGGCACAGGGCATCGGATGTTCAGGACCAATAATTGGAACGCTGTTCCATTCCGAAAAAAGCTCCAGATAATGACTGAAATTGGTTAAAAGAATGTATTCCCCAAATTCCGACAAGGGCTGGCCCGTGTAGCGAGGCAACCAATTCTCAATGATATCTTGTTTGGTTTTCATG
>JADYZK010000337.1 GCA_020853175.1 Bacteroidales bacterium | reverse complement strand
GGTTGAAAGAGGCGGTTGAACAGCACAAAACCATCGGCACCGCGCTTGTCCATTTCCGAGATGGTGTAGAGTTGGTTGGTGTAATAAGGACTTAATTTCACACTCACAGGAATGGAAACGACTTTTTTGATGCCTTCAATCACATCGAGTTCTTCGTTCAAAATGCCACGGCCATCCACATCAAACTCAGTGGGAACGGCATAAAAATTGATTTCTAAGGCATCGGCTCCGGCGGCCTCGAGCTTGTGAGCGTAGGAGTACCATGAATCATCATATACAGCATTGAGGCTGGCAATGAGAGGAATGTTAATAGCTTTTTTTGCTGCAGCAAATTTCATTAAAAACTCTTCGGGGCCTACCTCGAAAGCGTTTTCGGGAAAAAGGCTTATCATTTCTGCATTGCGTTCGCTGTATTCGTTCATATTACGGTACAGCTCTAAGTTTTCAAGCTGTATCTGCTCTTCAAAAAGCGATTTGTAAACGATTGCAGAGGCACCGGCCTCCTCAAGTTTTTTTAGCATGTCAAGGTCGGTAACCAAATTGCTGGCTCCAACAATAATGGGGTTTTTTAAGGTTAAACCAAGATACTTTGTGCTGAGGTTCATATTGTTACATGTTTTGATATAAATGATCTAAATGTGATAGAAAAATGTGGGGTAAAAATAAACAATTTTTCATCCGGGGGGAATCGCCCTCTGTAATCTATAATCATTATAAATTAGGGGTTTAGCCTCATCTCGGGGTACCAAAAGGGTGTTCCGTTTTTTAATATTGGTTAATTTTGTGCTTTCTTTAATTGTAGCGAACAATTTAGTAAAAGCTTAATAATAAATATAATATGAAACAAAAGAAGAACTTTATCACATGCGATGGCAATTACGCGGCAGCGCATGTGGCGTACATGTTCAGCGAAGTGGCGGCAATTTACCCCATTACGCCTTCCTCAACCATGGCTGAATATGTTGATGAGTGGGCCTCTTATGGCCGCAAAAACATTTTCGGTGAAACGGTTCATGTGGCCGAAATGCAGTCAGAAGGCGGTGCTGCAGGTGCTGTGCACGGCTCATTGCAAGCCGGTGCGTTAACCTCTACCTTCACGGCTTCTCAAGGTCTGCTGCTGATGATTCCCAATATGTATAAGATGGCCGGTGAGTTACTGCCGGCAGTTTTTCATGTGAGTGCACGTAGCTTAGCTGCCCAAGCCCTCTCCATTTTTGGCGATCATAGCGATGTGATGAGCGCCCGTCAAACCGGTTTTGCCATGTTGGCTACAGGTAGCGTGCAGGAAATTATGGATATTTCAGCCATAGCCCACCTTGCGGCCATTAAATCTCGCATTCCTTTTTTACACTTTTTTGATGGTTTTCGCACCTCACACGAAATCCAAAAGGTAGAATATTTTGATGACACTGATCTGAAACCTATGCTTGATTTAGATGCCCTGAAACGTTTCCGCGATGGCGCACTCAATCCTGAGCATCCTGTAACGCGTGGCACGGCCCAAAATCCTGACATTTACTTCCAATCAAGAGAAGCTTCTAACAGCTTTTATTTGACTATTCCTGATTTGGTAGAAAGCTATATGCAGGAAATTACACAAATGACCGGACGTGAATACCATCCCTTCGTATATTATGGTGCACCCGATGCCGAAAACATCATCATTGCTATGGGATCGGTTACCGAGACCATTCGCGAAACAATTGATTACTTAACAGCGCAAGGCGAAAAAGTAGGTTTGGTAGCCGTTCACTTGTATCGTCCTTTTTCGGCCAAGTATTTCTTGAACGTGATTCCTGAAACAGTGAAACGTATCTCTGTTCTCGATCGCACCAAAGAACCTGGTGCCAATGGCGAACCTTTGCTCCTCGACGTGAAAGAGATTTTCTATGGTCGTCCCAATGCACCTATTATTGTAGGTGGACGTTATGGCCTCAGTTCCAAAGATACCACCCCGGCAATGATCGTTTCAGTGTATAACAACCTGAAGATGAACGAGCCCAAAAATGGATTTACTGTTGGAATCGTGGACGACGTTACTTTCTTATCCTTGCCGCTGCTTCCCGAAATTAGTATTTCTCCCAAAGGAACTTATGCTGCTAAATTCTATGGACTTGGTTCTGATGGTACTGTTGGAGCAAACAAAAACTCCATCAAAATTATTGGCGAAACCACCGATAAATATGCACAAGCTTATTTTGCCTACGACTCAAAAAAATCGGGCGGTATCACCACTTCGCACCTTCGCTTTGGCGATCATCCCATCCGATCAACCTATCTTGTTGGCACTCCCGACTTTGTGGCCTGCCATGTGCCTTCTTACCTCAAAAAGTATGATATGCTGCGCGGCATCAAAAGAGGTGGAATTTTCTTGTTAAACAGCATTTGGGACGAGGAAGAAACAAAGAATAAGCTTCCTAACAGCATCAAAAAAGTTTTGGCTGAAAAAGAAATTGAATTCTATACTATCAATGCTACCAAAATTGCCGAAGAGATTGGTTTAGGTGGACACACCAACACCATTATGCAGTCCGCATTCTTTAAAGTTGCCGAAATTATTCCTTATGAGCAATCGGTGGAAAAGATGAAGGCTTTTACCTTGAAGAGCTATGGCAACAAAGGCGAGATGATTGTAAAGATGAATTATGCTGCCATTGATCGCGGAGGCGAGGTTGTGAAAATTGCCGTTCCACAAGAGTGGAAAAACCTCATTCCTGAAGGTGAAATTGAAGTGGAAGGCATGCCCGATTTCGTGAAAAATGTTGTTGGACCTATCAACAGCATGAGGGGCGATGACCTTCCGGTGAGTGTTTTCACCAGCCGTGAAGATGGAACTTTCCCTGCCGGAACAACCCAATTTGAAAAACGTGGTATCGCCGTAAACGTGCCCGAATGGCAATCGGAAAACTGTACACAATGCAACCAGTGTTCGTATGTTTGTCCTCATGCTGCCATTCGCCCATTCTTGGTCAACGAGATGGAAGAAGCCAATGCCCCCGAAGGAACCGAATACCAAGAAACAAGAGGGAAATTCGCTCCATTGAAATACAGAATTCAAGTGAGCCCACTCGACTGTACCGGTTGCGGCAACTGCGCCGATATTTGTCCTGCAAAAGATAAAGCTCTCATCATGAAACCTCTCGATTCTCAAGAAGTTGAAATTGGTCGCTGGGATTATTTTGCTAACAAAGTAAGTTATAAAGATAAGATCGTTGATAAGTTCCAGTCGGTAAAAAACAGCCAGTTTGCAAAACCACTGTTTGAGTTTTCTGGAGCTTGTGCCGGTTGTGGTGAAACACCATATATCAAAACCATTACACAGCTTTATGGCGACAGAATGATGGTTTCAAACGCCACAGGATGCTCTTCCATTTATGGCGGTTCTGCTCCTAGCACTCCATACACTGTAAACGCCGAAGGCAAAGGACCCGCTTGGGCCAACTCCCTGTTTGAAGACAATGCCGAATATGGCTACGGAATGGCAGTGGCCACCAACAAATTGCGCGATAGGATTCGCTTGCGCTTGACGGAGGCCTTAAAAACCGAAACAGATGAAAACAGAAAAGCGATTTTTGCAGCTTGGATTGAGGCTAAGGACAAATCAAATGAATCTGTTGCAGCCTCCGAAGCTTTAACTTTAGCATTAGAAGCAAAGCAAGACGATTTATCTAAAGAATTGTTAGGGCTGAAACAATACTTCACAAAAAAATCGCAATGGATTTTTGGTGGCGATGGCTGGGCTTATGACATCGGATTTGGCGGTCTCGACCACGTTTTAGCTTCCGGCGAAGATGTGAACGTGCTGGTAATGG
>JADYZK010000336.1 GCA_020853175.1 Bacteroidales bacterium | reverse complement strand
TCTTTGTTGACAAATGGTTCAAAAACCCTTCTCCCGACCAGAAAATTAGCTATCCCTCGGCTTTTAAAATTGGACTGTACCAATGTATCGCAATGATTCCGGGCGTTTCGCGTTCGGCAGCCTCCATTATCGGCGGAATGACGCAAAAACTCAACAGAAAAACAGCTGCTGAGTTCTCATTCTTTTTGGCCGTGCCTACCATGTTTGCCGCCGCAGGGTATAAATTACTTCAAAACTACCAAACCATCGAAAGCCATCATATCAGCATCTTGCTCGTTGGCAACGCGGTTGCATTTGTTGTGGCGTTAGTGGCCATCAAAACTTTTATCAGCATCCTCACCCGCTACGGGTTCAAATATTTCGGTTATTATCGCATTGTGGTCGGCCTTATCATTCTTGTCATGGTGGCCTTGGGCTATGAATTAAGTGTTGTTTGATGCAGTTTGATTTTGAAGCGGGCGAAATATTGCTCATTGATAAGCCGATTGGCTGGACCTCTTTCGATGTGGTAAATCACCTGCGGGTGCTGATTCGCCGTCATTTGAATATTCCAAAATTAAAAGTCGGCCATGCCGGAACCCTCGATCCTTTAGCAACCGGACTGCTTATTGTTTGCACAGGAAAGATGACCAAGCAAATTCAACAATTTCAAGACCAAGACAAAACCTATACTGGAACCTTCAGGTTGGGAATGTCAACGCCGTCTTTTGACCTCGAAACAGAAGCCGATGCTACTTTTCCAACAGCACACTTTTCGCATGAGATGCTACACGACAATTGCAAACCTTTCTTCGGAACGATAACGCAACTCCCTCCTGTTTTTTCTGCCATAAAAATTGATGGTAAACGCGCCTTCAACTACGCCCGAAAAAACCAAGAAGTTGTCATAACCCCCCGAACAGTGAAGGTTTCAAAGTTTGAGCTTACCCATATCAACATTCCTGATGTTGACTTTGTAATTGATTGCAGCAAAGGAACCTACATACGAAGTTTAGCGCACGATTTCGGTAAATTGCTCAACAATGGAGCTACACTCACCAGTTTGAGAAGAACAAAAATTGGTGATTTTAACGTTGAACAAGCCTATTCCTTAGAGCATTTGCGCGAAGTATTGGCTGTTGCAACGGCTCCACAAAAAGAAATTCTTGAGCCAAATAGCGGTGCTCATCAGGGCAACGAGCAATCATAAAACCTTGGTAATGGAAGTTTTATGCAATGGCTCTTGACAAGGGCTTGTTCCTACCTTACCTTTGCACTCCTCACTCCTCAAAACAGACTCAAAAGTTAAGTGGATTTTTTATAAATCAAGTTGGTAAAATTAAAGAGTAAGTAAATGAAGCTTTCACAATTCAGGTTTACCCTGCCCCCAAATCTTATTGCAAGCCACCCCCCAAAAAACAGAGATGAATCGCGTCTGATGGTTTTGAACCGCAAAGATCAAACCATTGAGCACCGCATCTTTAAAGACATTTTGGAGTATTTCAGAGATGGCGATGTTTTTGTGCTGAACAACACCAAGGTGTTTCCTGCCCGTTTGTATGGCGAAAAGGAAAAAACAGGCGCTAAAATCGAGGTTTTTCTCCTTCGTGAGCTCAACCGCGAAAGCCGTTTGTGGGACGTTTTGGTAGATCCGGCCCGAAAAATTCGTATCGGAAACAAATTGTATTTCGGTGAAGATGAATCCCTTGTAGCCGAGGTGATTGACAACACCACCTCGCGGGGGCGTACCTTACGTTTTCTCTTCGATGGGCCTTACGAAGAGTTCAAAAAAACAATCTATTCCTTAGGCAAAACGCCTCTTCCGAAAATTCACGAGCGCGAAGTGGAACCTGATGATGTTGAAAGGTACCAAACTATCTTTGCCAAACATGAAGGCGCCATTGCTGCTCCTACTGCCGGAATGCACTTCAGCCGCGAGCTGATGAAAAGACTCGAACTGATTGGCGTTTCTTTTGCCGAGGTCACGTTGCATACCGGAATGGGAAACTTCCGCACCATTGAGGTGGAAGACCTGACCAAACACAAAATGGATTCGGAAGAAATGTACATTGACGAAGAAAACTCAATCGCTATCAACGAGGCCAAAGCCCGTGGAAACAGCATAGTTGCCGTTGGAACCACCACCATGAAAGCCATCGAAACAGCCGTTACCATTGCCGGTCGCATCAAACCTTACAAAGGTTGGACCAACAGGTTCATTTTCCCTCCCTACGATTTTGGAATGGCAGATGCCATGGTAACCAACTTCCACCTGCCCAAATCACCTATGATGATGCAGGCCGCCGCTTTTGCTGATTACGACTTCTTGATGAGGGCCTACAAAGAGGCCGTGAATGAAAAATACCGCTTCTTCACTTACGGTGACGCCATGCTGATCCTATAAACGAAAAAAAACATAAAAAACCGGCCATCAGCCGGTTTTTTTTATGGCTTTGCCAACAGTGTTTCGACCTTTGAGCTTTATTTTTAAAGACATACCAACGGCGTTCGTGCGGCCTATCAAAAAAAGCGCACATTACAAATCATTTTTATAATTTTGCAGCATGATGAATCAGGAAGATTTTTTTAAAAAAATTACATCCCATGCCAAAGAGTATGGGTTTTTTTTTCAGTCGAGTGAAATATACGACGGCCTTGGCGCATTTTATGATTACGGACAAAATGGCGTTGAGCTTAAAAACAACATCAGGTCGTATTGGTGGAAATCAATGGTTCAGCTGCACGACAATATT
>JADYZK010000335.1 GCA_020853175.1 Bacteroidales bacterium | reverse complement strand
GCGGTAATGATTGTTCTGGTAATTTTATATACTGTATTTTGGTAAAGAAAAACATTATTGATATGATTTCAATCCATTCATATTGAAATGATTATAAAATAAGACAACTTATGAATACAACAACTCCTTCTACTTTGAAACGTGTTCAAACCGCACACGAAAATCGTTTTCGGTCAGCATACAGACTCTTTTCAGCTCCCGGCCGCATCAATATTATTGGCGAACACACCGATTACAACGAAGGCTTTGTGTTCCCTGCTGCCATTGACAAGAAAATTTATCTAGCCATCAGCAAAACGGAGGAAAAAAAAGTAAATCTTTTTGCGTTGGATATGGATGAAACAGCGAGTTTTGGGTTTGACGATCAGCCGGAAACCCTGCCGCATTGGGCACGTTATGTCTTTGGTGTAATCAAAGAATTGGAAGTTCTCGGTTCAAAAGTTTCGGGTTTCGATGCCAGTTTTGGTGGCGATATTCCTGCCGGTGCCGGTCTTTCGTCTTCAGCTGCCTTAGAAAGTGTTTTTGGCTTTGCCTTGAATCAAATTTTTGACCTCAAACGCAGCACGCTCGAGCTGGCCAAGGTAGGGCAGATGTCGGAGCATCACTACGCCGGCGTGCGTTGCGGCATCATGGATCAGTTTGCTTCATTGCACGGGAAAGCCCATCATGCCATAAAACTCGATTGTAGAAGTCTTGATTATGAGTATTTTCCGGTAGAAACTGGCGATTACGAATTTATCTTAACCGATACACATGTCAAGCACAGCTTGGCCGATTCGGCCTATAACAACCGCCGGGCGAAGTGTGAGGAAGGGGTGCTTATTTTGCAATCACAAATGAATCAGGTACATAGCTTACGAGATGTGAGAACGAAAGATGTTGAGGCTTTTGCGTCGTTGATGGGTGAAGAGGTATTTTTGCGCTGTTCTTATGTGACCGAGGAAAATGATCGTGTGGCGCAAGCGGCCCAAGCCATGAATGCAAATGATCTGCGCCTTTTGGGCGAATTGATGTATGCCTCGCATGAAGGTTTACGCGACAAATATCATGTGAGTTGCAAAGAGTTGGACCTGCTTGTTGATACTGCAAAAAGTAACCCGGATGCGTTGGGTTCGCGCATGATGGGCGGTGGTTTTGGAGGTTGTACCCTCAGTTTGGTAAAAATTACCGGCATGGATCGGTTTAAACAAAACGCCACCCGCGCCTACCAGGAAGCATTTGGGAAAACACCCTCATTTTATCCCATCCATATCAGCAACGGCGCAGAGGAATTGGAGATGATTTAATTTTATATTGTTTGCAATCAATGCGTTACAAAATGTCGCTCGGCGTAGTTTGCAACTAGGTCGGCAATAATTTGTTTACAATATTTATCCATCTGTTTCCAAGCGAATTGATTCTTTCAAAATTTCAGGTTTTTTTATTTTGAATAGGATTTAGCGACGTAGTTGCAAATTCTACGCCGAGCCGGGTAGCGGAAAAATTTTACCTCAAGGTGTGTGGATCGTTCGTAAACCCACGAATTAGCTCGTTTTCCTACTTCAAATAATCACTTACAATTTTTGAAAGGTCTTTTTTAATTGTTGTCCAAGTTTGTTTTTTAAAACTTACAGGTGTTTCGCTTTCATCAGCTTCAACAAAATAGATAATTGCATTTGGAATGCTGATGGCTAACATTTGGCTCGGATATTTTTGTTTGTGCCAGTCCATGATTTGTTGCAAGGAAAAATGTTGAAGCAGCTCGTGCAAATCCCAAAAATCCTTTTTCTTCGCACGACCTAATATGGCTTGTATTTTCATTGCCGCGATATCGCCCACATGGTACATCCTAATGCCATCAACGGTTTCAAAAGGTAAAATGGGCTGATGCGGAAGATAAACAATATCAACTTTAACTTTTTGAATATAACAAAAGATACCAAATTGCTTATGTCCGCTTTCATAAACGAATTCACTGCCAAATAAGTTAATAAGTTCAGTTTCAATTGTTTTATGATCAAATTTTTCGTGAAAGAATAAATCCAAACCATCTGAACTTCGATGACCATAAACCAGCGAAAGCGCTGTTTCTCCTACCAAATTAAAAGAATTTAATGATGGAAGCTCCATCAATCTTTTCAATAAGGAAAAAGTGTGGGGTTCAACTGTCTGAGTATGTAACATCTAAATTCTTCTATAGGTTTTTGAATAACGGCACTTGCCAAATAGGTTCTATGTTCAGGCAAAAACTTGGCTTTCAGGAGTGCTTCAGTAACTTTTTCATCGCCATAATAGCGACGGCATTGGCGGATATCTTCCACATCGCCGCGCTCGAATACGCGCTCGATAACAAAGTTCGCCTTGGCATCGTAATCAATTTGCTCGAAGTTTACATCCCAAAAGATGCGTTTTTCAAATATGGGTTTCTTTTTCTTTTCCATGACAATCAATTACAAAGATATGTAAATCCTTTGTTGATGCTTTGATTTAGCGACATAGTTGCAAACTACGCCGATCGGGGGGTTGTGAAGGAAAGACATAAAAAAAACGGCTGAAACATATCTGCTTCAGCCGTTTTTGTGATAAAATGGATTTTTTAAATCATTTTTTTAGGATTCACCCATTCCGTGAATTGTTCGTCAGTAAGCAATCCCAGCTCCAAGGCCGCTTGGCGCAAAGTGCTGTGTTCGGTATGTGCTTTTTTGGCGATTTTGGCTGCATTGTCGTAGCCGATATAGGGGTTGAGCGCCGTGACAAGCATCAACGAGTTTTCGAGGTTTTGTTTGATGCGTTCTTCGTTGGCTTCCACCTCGGCAATGGCATGATCGGTAAAGCTAACACAAGCATCACCAAGTAGTTGTGCGGCTTGCAAGAGGTTGTAAATCATCACCGGCTTGAAAACATTCAACTGAAAATGGCCTTGCATTCCTCCGGCAGTGATGGCTGCATCGTTGCCAATTACTTGGGCGCACACCATCGAAAGGGATTCATTTTGGGTGGGATTCACTTTTCCGGGCATGATAGAAGATCCGGGTTCGTTGGCCGGAAGGATGAGTTCGCCAATGCCACAACGCGGACCTGAAGCCAACAAGCGGATATTATTTGCAATGTGCATCAAAGCAACGGCAAGCTGTTTCAACGCGCCTGAGGTTTCTACAATGGCATCATGTGCCGAGAGGGCTTCAAACTTATTGGGTGCTGTGATGAAAGGCAGTCCGGTGAGTTTGGCGATGTTTTCGGCCACTTTTTCGGAATAGCCTTTGGGCGTGTTGATGCCTGTGCCCACGGCTGTGCCACCCAAAGCCAGCTCACTCAGGTGTTCAAGGGTGTTGCGAAGGGCTTTTAATCCGTGATCCAATTGCGAAACATAGCCTGAAAATTCTTGTCCGAGCGTGAGTGGTGTAGCATCCATCAGGTGGGTGCGGCCAATTTTAACGATGTCGTTAAAAGCTACTGCTTTTTCATGGAGGGCATCACGCAGTTTTTGTACTCCCGGAATGGTGACGTCCACCAGCATTTTGTATGCGGCAATGTGCATGGCCGTAGGAAAAGTATCATTGGAAGACTGTGATTTGTTCACGTCATCATTGGGATGGATCACTTTTTTGGCGTCTTCAAGGCTTCCACCTGAAATCACGTGGGCGCGGTTGGCAATCACCTCGTTCATATTCATATTGCTTTGGGTTCCTGAGCCTGTTTGCCAGATCACCAAAGGGAAATGGTCGTTGAGGTTGCCGGCCAAAATTTCATCGGCGGCGGCGGCAATAAGGTCGCATTTTTCTTTTGCAAGCACGCCCAGCTCCATATTGGTGATGGCGGCTGCCTTTTTAAGGTAGGCAAAGGCGAGGATAATTTCCTTAGGCATTGAGCCTTCGGGGCCAATGCGGAAGTTATTGCGCGAGCGTTCTGTTTGAGCGCCCCAATATTTTTCTGCAGGTACCTCTACGGGTCCCATAGTGTCTTTTTCGATACGGAATTTCATAAGGTTAAGCGTTTTATGGTTTGTTAAATCAGAGACGTTGCACGCAACGTTTTTATTTGTTGAGACGTTGCATGCAACGTCTCTGTATTTAATTGAT
>JADYZK010000334.1 GCA_020853175.1 Bacteroidales bacterium | reverse complement strand
TGGTTATGGCTAGGTAGGAGATACCACCAATGCCGGCATAAACAATGGGAATTTTCCAATATTTTTTGTTGTAAGCTTGACCGAGACCGGGCAAAATTGCCGAATAGATGCTGGCTTTATGGGCTGAGTGGGCAGGTTTTATTTGCAAATCTACCTCACTTGCAACTTTTTGCGCCTTCAAACTAACGGGATTGATGAGGACGAATGCAAGAAAAACTAAAAGGAGATGCCTGCCCATGAATTAATATGCGTTGAGCTTGGTGAGGATGCGATCAAAATCTACATCGTTATCGAAAGCAATGACGATAGTACCTTTACCGTTGGCTGAGCGACGCACGTCAACTTTTGTTTTAAGGTGTTCTCCAAGCTGGCGCGAATGTTGCTTAAAGATAGCAGGCACGGCTTGTGTAGGTGTTTTTTTTGGCTTAGGTTCAGGATTGTTTACTCCACGAACCAAAGTTTCTACCTGACGCACATTCAACTCGTTATCAATAATTTTTTGAAGTATAACAAGCTGTTCTTCAGCATTTTCTATTGTTATTATAGCTCTGGCGTGTCCCATGGTAATGTGGCCATCGCGCAGTGCAATTTGAACTTCGGGAGGCAGTTTTAGTAAGCGTAAAAAATTGGTGATGTTGCTTCTGCTTTTCCCAACTTGCTCACTCAGTTGCTCTTGGGTGAGGCTACACTCGTCAATGAGTCGTTGATAGGAGATGGCCACTTCAATGGCGTTGAGGTTTTCGCGATGAATATTTTCAATCAAAGCCATTTCGAGCATTTGCTCATCGTTGGCCACCCGAATAAAAACCGGAATAGTAGTTAAACCGGCCAGCTTTGAAGCCCTTAGTCTGCGCTCGCCCGAAATAAGTTGGTACTTATCATATCCCATTTTGCGAACGGTAACAGGCTGAATCACACCTTGTTTTTTGATGGAAGCAGCCAATTCGCGTAGGGCCATATCATCAAATTCGGTACGTGGCTGAAAAGGATTGGCTTCAATTTTTTCAAGAGAAATGTCGGCAGTGGCACCGGCCACATAATTGCCGGAGATGTCGCCCGAAGTGATGTCGGTGTCGGGGCTTTGAAGTATGGCCTCCAACCCGCGTCCTAAGCCTCTTTTCTTAAATTTATTGCTTTCTTGTGTCAAAGTATCGTTCTCCTATGCTTTGCTGATAAGGTTATTTTTCTGAAGAATTTCGCGTGCCAGATTCAAGTAGTTGATGGCACCGGTGCTGGTAGCATCGTGCATGATAATGGTTTCGCCAAAACTGGGAGCTTCGCTCAAGCGTGTGTTTCGGCTGATGATGGTTTCAAAAACCATTTGTTGAAAGTGGGTCTTTACTTCATCAACAACCTGGCGCGAAAGCCGCAAACGGCTGTCAAACATGGTGAGCAAAATGCCTTCGATATCCAAACGTGGATTCAGTCTCGATTGAACTATCTTAATGGTGTTGAGCAACTTACCCAACCCTTCTAGCGCAAAATACTCGCATTGCACCGGCACAATTACCGAGTCGGCAGCACTGAGAGCGTTCACGGTAATCAAACCCAAAGAAGGGCTGCAATCAATGATGATGAAATCGTAATCGTTTTTGATTTTTTCGATGGTGTGATACATCATTTTTTCCCTGTCGGGAAGATTGATCATCTCGATTTCGGCACCAACCAAATCAATATGAGCGGGAAGCAAATACAGGTTGGGCGTGTTCGATTTTTTGATAACTGTGTGAGGATCAAGTTTATCAATGATACACTCGTAGATGCTGTTTTCAACTTCCTTGGGGTCGTAACCCAAACCCGATGTTGCGTTGGCTTGTGGATCGGCATCAATGAGAAGCGTTTTGTACTCTAAAACGGCTAAACTTGCAGCCAGGTTAATGGCTGTGGTGGTTTTTCCTACTCCGCCTTTTTGATTTGCAATGGCAATGGTTTTACCCATATAGTTTGATATTCAATGTGTTATAAAAATATAATTTCGCCTTTTTTCAACAGTCAAAGGTAGGGCTTTTTGGGTTTCTGCGTGTAAAGTTTTCAACAATGCTATAACGCCGGTTTAAACCTTATGTTATTCACCACAAAAAAAGCTGCAAAAAGCAGCTTTGATTTGATTTTTTTCTTGGGTTTAGTCCAAATCTTCAAAGGTGATATCGTCTTCTTGCACTGAGTGTTCTTGGGGTTCGGTGTTGTAGTCGTCAGGAAATTCTCCCGTTTCAATAAAATGAATGGACTCGTCCAATCCTTTGAAAAACTTTTCAAAGTCTTCTTTGTAAAGGAAGAGTTTGTGTTTCTCGAAGTAAAATCTTCCTTGTTCGTTGCTGAATTTTCTTTTACTTTCGGTGATGGTCAAATATTTTTCATCGCCACGTGTAGATTTCACATCAAAAAAATAGGTTCTCTTCCCAGCTCTGATTGCACGCGAAAAATGCCCCTCTTTTCTTTCCTGATTTTCACTCATTTCCATTGCAAAATTGTTTTTGTTTCATCAAAATTCTACTCCGCAAAAGTAAAAAAACTTTGCAACTGGTTGCAGTATCGGCATTTTTATTCCGTGAACTTGCACCAGAAACCATATAAACGGGAGTTGGGCAATGGTTTGTTTTTTACTAAGGTCAACATTATCAACTTGATGAAACGCAATCGAAACGAAGCTTCCGGGGTTACAAAAAGCTATTCGGCAGTTCAACGGGTGTTCCTAACCTTCGGTTGAACAAAAATATTGTGTAATTTTGTACCTCCAAATGAACAAAAATAAGGTTCAAACATTCATTCAGTAAACGAAAAATATATCCGTATATGGCAACTTTTGAAATTATTATGCCAAAGTTAGGCGAAAGTATAATTGAAGCAACCATCACCAAATGGCTTAAATCACCCGGTGATATGATTGCAGAAGATGATGCGTTGGTTGA
>JADYZK010000333.1 GCA_020853175.1 Bacteroidales bacterium | reverse complement strand
TTGGCGTCAATGGGCAGATACACCGGCTGGTCGTTGTCGCTGCGGCCGGGCAGCTTGATGGCAAATTCTACATGGTCGCCGCTGGAGCGCTTGGTTTTTACGTTGGTTTCGTATTGCTCGGGCGCCAAAATCTGTTCGAGGATGTTGCCCAACTGAATTTCGCCCATCACACCGCGTGTTTTAACGTTGGTGAGCACGCGTTTCAGCCCGCCCACATCTTGCGCCAGGGTTTGCATCTCACCCAGTCCTTTTTGCACGCTTTCTAACTGTTTACTCACCAGCTCAAACGACTGACCTAAGCGTGTTTCTAATGTTTTTTGCAGCTTTTCGTCCACGGTTTCGCGCATCTTTTCGAGCTTCAGCTCGGTGGATTGAATGAGGGCGTCTTGCTTCTTTTCAAGATCACTGAATTTTTGTTTTTGTAAATCGTTGAAGTCCTTCACGTTGCTGGTAAAGCTGGTTTGAAATTCCCGCAAGGCTTGCTGCATACTTTCTCTTATCTCGGAGGCGTTGCGTTGAAACTGTTCTGCCAAATGGGTGAGTTTTTGGTCGAGTTTGGTTTGTATCAAATCCATTTGTTGAAGGCTGCTTTGGTTTTGGGTTTTCTGTGCTAAGGCACTTTCTTCCAATCGGTTTTTGATTTGGTCGTTAATTAGTATTAGGCTTCGTGACAGCTCTTCGCGATTTTCTTTGTTGCTGAGTTCGCTTTTTTCGGTCAAACGGCTGAGTTTTTCTTCCATCGTTTTGTTCAACTCGGCCAATATCAGCCGGTTGCTCTCTTGCATGGCTTTGATGTCTTCGCGCTGGCCCAAGCTGATTTCACTCAGGGTGTTGAGAAAACTCTGCTGAAACTGATTGAAGCTGTTGCTCAATTCCTCGCGGTTGTTTCTGAAATCATCTTTGATAGCTGTTTCGAGCCGAAGGATTGCTTTCTCAAGTCCATCCATCTTATTGGTGGTTTCATCATTGACTTTCAGGCGTTTTAGCGCAAGTGAAAGCATAAATCCTAAAACGATGAAGCCGAGAAGTGTCACAATTTGAAGGAGCAGAAGGAGGTTTTCCATGAGTGAAAGGAATTGGATGATGGAACTACAAAGATGCAGCTTTCGTTGGTGACGAACAAGTATTTTGGGTCAAAAATATCGGGTGTGTTTGAGGGTAGAAGAGAGTTTTTTTGCGGATTATAGTGATTTAAACAGTGCTTTATGTAAATTTGCAACATCTTTTAAAGTATAAAAAATACCAAATAGTACAATTTTTTATGGGCAGAGCATTTGAATACCGCAGAGCGGCAAAAGAAAAACGTTGGGACAAGATGTCGAAAGTGTTTCCTAAATTAGGTAAACTGATCACGATCGCTGCGAAAGAAGGAGGTCCCGACCCCGAGATGAATGCCCGTCTGCGCAACGCCATTCAAAATGCCAAGGCTGAAAATATGCCTAAGGACAATATTGACAATGCCATTAAAAGAGCCTCGGGTAAAGACGCCGAATCTATGGTGGAAATTGTTTACGAAGGGAAAGGCCCGCATGGCGTTTTGGTGTTCGTGGAATGTGCCACCGACAACACTACCCGCACCGTTGCCAACGTGAAATCGTATTTTAACAAGTCGGGAGGCTCTTTTGTGCCTATCGGATCGCTGGAGTTTATGTTTTCGCGCAAAGCTGTTTTTGAATGTAAAGCAACAGCAAACGTTGATGTGGAAGAGCTTGAGCTTGAGCTTATTGATGGTGGTTTGGAAGAGATTGAATTGCACGAAGACACCTTGTTTTTGTATGCTGATTACACCAATTTCGGTTCGCTACATGATGCCATTGAAGCAAAAGGTCTTGAAATTGAAAAGTCGAGCTTGCAGCGTTTCCCCAATAGTCCGGTGCAATTTACCGATGAACAAAAGGTAGATATTGAAAAATTATTGGATAAAATTGAAGACGACGACGATGTTCAGGCTGTTTATACGAATATGGAATAGTCGAAAGAATATCAATTGATTTTAAAAGCAGATGGTGTCCATCTGCTTTTTTTGTTAAAGTTCTTGAAGGAAATCGGAGAGGGCAGTGGTGCTGGGGATATCGAATTTTTTTCGCAAACGGTAACGACCCATTTCCACGGCACGGATGGAAATGTTGTTTAAGGCGGCAATTTCTTTCGATGATAAATTCAGTCTTAACATGGCACAGAGCCGTTCTTCGTTCTTAGTAAGGGTGGGGAATTTTTGCTTCAGTTTGCGGTAAAAGCTGCTGTTGACTTGGTCAATGTTGTTTTGAAAATCGTCGAGGTCTTTTTGAAGGTTGATGCTTTGCTGCACATTCAGCGCCAACTCTTTAATGCGTTCTTCGCGTTCTTCAGCCGGTGCATTTTTTAGGTTTTTCAGTTCCATTTTCAGTTCATAAAGAATTTTATTTTTCTCTACAAGATGCAAAGCCACATTGGTGAGGTCGTTGGATTTGTTTTTTAGCTCAATTTCCATGCCCATTTGTTTGGTTTTGCTCAGGGCTGCCTCTTGTTCCATCAACAGTTTGTTTTTACGGTGGTTGTTTCGTAACTTATTATATACAAGCAAAGTAACAATAATTATGAGCGATAATGACAACAGCAGCAACAGCTGTCTGAAATGAAAAATCTTTTTTTCGCGTTGCAGCAAAGCAATTTCATTGTCTTTTAAGGCGATCTCTTTTTCTTTGATGTCGAGGGTAAAGCGCGAATACAATTCATCTAACTGCTCGGCTTTAGTTTGTGCAAACAACGAATCGTTCAATGAGCTGTATAACTTGAACATATCGAAGGCTTTACGGATATTTCCTTTGCCTTCATAAGCAATGCTTAACCCTTTGCCGGCATCGCGTTGCCCATTCAGGTCGCTGAAACCCTCTGCCAGCTCCAAAACTTCGGTAAAGGTAACCACAGCAGCATCGTAATTTTGAGTCGTATTGTGATGGTTTCCAAGGGCAGTCATGCTCGAAATCAAGGCTAAGGTGTCGTTGCCTTGCCTGTTCAAAGCGATACTTTTGTTATAGTATTGAAGGGCCAAGCCGGATTCTTCTTTGGAAGAATACACCAATCCTGAATTCAAATAATTGATGGCGAGGAATTTATCATTTTTTATCGCCTCATTGATTTTGATGGCTTGGTTATAAAAGTCGAGTGCTTTACTAAAATCATTTTTCAACCGGTAAATTTCACCCACGTTGTTTAACGAAGCCGCAATGCCACTTTGATCGCCTATTTCTTCACGGATTTTTAGTGCGTTTTTAAAAAACGACATCGCCTTGTCTAAGTCGTTTTGATAATAATAAATACCTCCAATCGAATTGTAGGCAAGGGCCATTTCCATTTGGTTGCCCACACTTTCGGCAAACTTAAGGGCTTGGTTAAAATGAACCATTCCTTGATCGTAATCATAGTTGTTGGTGACATAAATATGGCCTAACTTGTTGAGCAGATGAGCCAATTCGTTAGAATCGCCTAAGTTTTTGTAATGCTTGATGCTGATGAGGTAGTAATTGATTGAAGGCTGGTAGTTGTGCTTCAACTCAAAAATTTCACCCATCACTTTATTGGATAAAGCACATGAAGGTATTGATTGCAAACTGGTTGCCATCGAGAGGGCTTGACGGCTGTAGTAGAGTGCCTTATCCGGATCTTTTTCGCTCAGGATGATGGCAATTTTATTCAACAATTGCACTTTTTCCTCGCCTTCTTGCAACTGCGGAAGCACTGCGGCCAAACTGTCGGCCAATGCCTGTTGCGGCTCGCATTGAATGTGCTTTTGTGGAACAAAAAATGCAAGCAACAGCAAAAAAACAACAAGGTGTTTTCTATTCATAAGGGTCGGTAACCGGTATCACGTAGTAATCGCCGGTACGCGGATCTTTGTAAAATTTGCTGTATCCATTTATGCTTTCTAAGTTGGCATCCACGCGGCCTTTAATAAAAACCGTGTTTTCAACGTCCACCGTTCCTTTGATGTTAAGGGGTTCGTCGGATTGCACCTTGTTAGGACGCAACTGAGGAATGATTCCTGCATTTTGCAACACAATCATCCACACACCAATTACCAACAGCACAAGCATGTTTTTTAAAAATCCATAATGATGTTCCATAAAATTATATCTGTTTTAGGATATTTAATTCGCTTAAAACCAAGCAGCTCCTGCAATTCTAAAAGGCCATGGAATGGATATTAGAATCAAAAGCAAGGCGATGGTATAATACCAAAAAAGGCTTTTCATCATGGTCGTTCCTTCGATGGCTTTTTTCCATTTTACATAACCAATGGTGACCAAAATAAGTGCAATCAGCATCAAACTGATGTGTTCTACAAGATAAAATCTGAGAACTGAATTTTTCATTGAGGCAGCCTGAAAAACTACTTTCGGACTGATGAAATACAAAATCAATCCAATAATGAGTTGTATATGACTGATAATGAGTGTAAATAGGACGTAAGATTTTATTTTATTTGATGGGGTGCTTTTTTTTGAAGCTTTGTAAAGTACTACAATTGAGAGGATAAAGCTGATGAGTAAAATCCATCGTAGCCCCGAGTGCGTATGAAGTAAAGCAGTGTGCATAGCGGTTTGTTGTGTTGTTAAAGGTTAAAAATGTGGTCAAAAATAAGCATTTTACTGATTTATGGGTCATTGATTGTTTATTCCCGACTAAAATCGTATTTGATTTGCTAACTGCCATTGCAAATACATCCAAAGAAAAGATTCAATGTCAAGTCCACGCCAAGAATTATTTTCCGGTTCCGAAAAAATACACCAAAGGTTCATCTATCAATGCCCGCCAATTTCCCCAAGAATGGCCCTCGTTCACTTCTTTATAAAGTAGCGGATAATTTTTTTCGGTTAGAATATCGCGCATTTGTCGCGCTTTTTCTTGGGTATCAAAGATGGTTCCTGTACTCATATAAATCTTGAGTGGCAGCATTGCGCTATTTTGAAAATCGCTGAGA
>JADYZK010000332.1 GCA_020853175.1 Bacteroidales bacterium | reverse complement strand
GATTGGTCATTTTGGTTGGTCATCACCCTATTCTCATAGTTCAAAATGTCCAAACGGCTTTGAACGATTTTGCTTTCAAAGCGCTCGCGGTTCTTTTTGAGTTTCAAAACAAGCTTTTCTTGCTTTTTAAGGCCTTTCTTTTCAGCGTAAAGCTCATTGTTTTTTACTTCCGTGATGCCACGAATCATAAAGTTGCGCAACAGGCTTTTGGTGCTATAATACAACTCTTCGTTGTTTTCTTTGGTAACAAAGACCGAATCGAGTGAAAAGAAGGCTGAAATCCTTACGCCACCTTCCATTCGCGCCAGCAAAGCGTAAACGGTAATCGGCTCCGAGTATAAATCTATTTTGGTTAAATAAGCAATGGATTCCCCATTTTTGATGGTGTAGGTGGGTCTTGGATCGCCGGATTTTTTGGAATAATATCTTTTATTGAAAATAGTATTTTTCCACTCTTTTTCAACCCATTTGATGTTGGCATCCGGAATAAAAACCATGACTCCTGTTGCATTACCTGCGCTAAGGGTTCTTTCGGTGTCTTCAACATCAGGAATGGTGATTTTTTCCTGCGACTGTGCCAAAAAAGCGGTGTTGATTACTAAAGCAAGGAGTAAAATAAAATTTTTCATTGCTGCAATTGTTTTTAGATGATAGCGATTGTGTAACGTTTTGTTTTGTAATAGTTAAAGCATCTTTAAAACTTTATCTATTGCTATGCAAAGCGTGGTTTGATGGCTTTAAGGTCTTCCAATAAATCTGCTCCAGCGATGGTGAGCTGCCGGTAAATATCTTCTAAGTTCAATGGGTCTGACTCTACACCTTTCATTTCCAATTCTTTGGCATGTTGCTGAGGAAGTGCAGCAAAAAAATTGGCAATCACACCTTTCATGCTGTGGGCGTCGAATTTGAGTTTTGAAAAGTCTTTTTTGTCAATGTCGTTTTTGAGGTCGCTCATCCGTCGAGGATATTCTTCAATAAAAATATCAATTATTTCTACAACAATGGACTTATCAAAATATTGAAATGTTTCCATAAAGGAAGCTTCGTCAATCACTTTCATCGGGTTTTCTTTAGCTTATTTGCTTAGTACAAGAGAAATTCAATGTGTAAAAATACACAAATTGTTTTTTACGCCGCCACGGATTGTAATTGTTGATGCAAAATAAATTAAAAACCCAACATGCTCCCGATTTGATACACAGCAAAGGCTGACAGCCACGCCAGAGCGGTGGTGTAAACTGATGTGAACAAAGGCCAACGCCACTTTCCCGATTCTTTTTTAATAGCGGCAAAAACGGCGATACACGGAAAGTAAATGAGTACAAAAATAATGAAACTCAAGGCCACCAAGGGGCGCATGACGGTTTGGCCTTTTTTGGGTCCTGAATCGTAAGTGCTTTCTTTCATTTTTTGGCCTAAACCAATGCCGCCTTCTACATCGGGTTCGGCTTGATAAAGCACACCCATTGTTGAAATTACAATTTCTTTGGCGGCTGAACCGGCCAAAAGGCTTACGCCCATTTTCCAATCGAAGCCAAGGGGCTGAATCACTGGCTCAATGAAGTGTCCAATTCTGCCAATAAAAGAATTTTCTTGTTTGAGCTGTTGTCTTTTTAACTCTAAGCTGTGTATTTGTGCTTCTGTGTCAGTCCTCTCCGAAGGGGTTTCTGGCTTGTCTTCTGAAAAATTTTCATCAACAAACTGCGTTTGATTGTCCTGAAGGAGCTCAATTTGCTGATTTATTTGTTGGTCAATATGCTTTCCCAACGGAAAATAACCCAAAGCCCAAATGGCGATGGATGCCACCAAAATAATTGTTCCCATCTTTTTAAGGTATTGGGCACCTTTGAACCAGGTTTGACGAAAAATTGATTTTGTTGTGGGCATGCGGTAGGGAGGCAGTTCCATTACAAAAGGCATTTCTTCGGTGCGGAAAAGCACTTTTTTAAACACCCACGCCAAAACAGCGGCAAAAGCAATGCCCAATAAATAAATGCTAAACAATATTGTTCCTTGAAACTGAGTAAAAAAAGCACTGATAATGAGAATGTAAACAGGATACCGCGCACTGCACGACATGAAGGGAATAATCATCATGGTAACCAATCGGTCGCTTTTGTTTTCGATGTTTCTCGTGGCCATAATGGCCGGAACATTGCAGCCAAATCCCATTAACAAAGGGATAAAAGACCGACCGTGCAGTCCCACGCGGTGCATCAGCTTATCCACAATAAAGGCCACGCGTGCCATATAACCCGTGGTTTCGAGCAAGCTTAAAAAGAAAAACAATATTAAAATGTTGGGAAGAAACACGATCACTCCACCTACACCTCCAATTATGCCGTCAACAACCATATCGCGCAGCATGCCATCGGGAAGGAGGGCTTGTGTTTGTTGTCCTAACCAACCCATCAAAAGTTCGATCCATTGCATGGGATATTGGCCTAAAATAAAGGTGGCTTGAAACATGCCCCACATCACCACAAGAAAAATAGGATAGCTTAAATATTTGTTGGTGAGGATATTGTCAATTTTTCTGCTTTTGGTGGTTTTTTCTTTTACCAACTCTTGATAGGTTTCTTTTAAAGCACCCTCAATAAATCCGTATTTGGCATCGGTGATAATGGTTTCTGTTTCGGCTTTCAGAATGTTTTCAATGCGAACGGTTTCGTGTCTAACTGTCTTTAAAATTGTTTTATGGTTCACGCATTTTTCGATGCGGTCATTTTCTTCTTTATCGCCTTCGAGCAATTTAATGGCAAGGTAGCGCGGCGAAATAACGTTGATGATGGGTTCGTTTCCGGGGTTGTTTAAAAGCTTTTGAATCTTTTTTATCGAATCCTCAATCTCGGGGCCATAATTGATATGCACATGGCGCGTGTCGGGGTCTTTGTCTTCATACACTTCTATCAATCGTGTAAAAAGCTCGTCAATTCCCTTGCCTTTCGACCCGATGGTGGGTACAACGGGAATACCAATCAGTTTTCCGAGGCTTTCATGATCAAATTGAACTCCTTTTTGTTGCAATTCATCAAACATATTGAGGGCAATCACCACCTTGATGTCCATGTCAATGAGCTGGGTGGTGAGGTAGAGGTTGCGCTCGAGGTTGGAGCCGTCCACTACATTAAGCACCAGGTCGGGAATCTCGTCAAAAATAAAGTTTCTTACAAATAGCTCTTCGGGGGTATAGCTGGTAATGCTGTATGTTCCGGGTAGGTCGGTGAGTTTAAAGGTGTATCCTGCAAACTGAAAGGTAGCTGTTTTTGCCTCAACGGTAACTCCGCTGTAATTGGCCACACGTTCTTTTGAGTTGGAAGCTACATTAAAAAGGGTGGTTTTTCCGGAATTTGGATTACCAACAAGTGCTACCGAGATGCTTTTTCCTTTCACCAATGGCCTGAGGCTCAGTGCGTGCTCCAGCGTTTGAACGCCGTAGAAGTTAGACCCTGTTGCCAATTGAATTTCGTCTCCGGTGAACACTTCAATCAATGCAGCCTCACTTTTTCGCAGCGAAACTTCATAGCCCATGATGTTGTACTCAATAGGATCGCGCAAGGGCGCATGTTTAACAACGATGACTTGCTTTCCGGGTACAAAACCCATCTCAATGATTCGTTTTCTAAAAGCACCCCGTCCTTTTACTTTGGTGATGATTCCTTTTTCTCCTGTTTTTAGCTCTGCAAGTATCATCTATTTTTTTGAAGGTTTTATGAGATTCATTTTTCGTCCTTGTTGAAACACATTGTTTTGGGCATCTATACATTAAGCCCATATTAACAACAAAGTACGCGTTTTTATTCTCTGCTAAACCTACCTAACATTGGGTATTCTGGCGCCATTTTTTAAAAAGAAAAAAGCAGCATTTGTGAAGATGCCGCTTTGTGAAAGGAAATTAGAAGCTTAGCTCGGAATAGTTATGTCACATAAAAATCGCTCAGCTTTTACAATCCAGGTTATTTATTTGTTTTCCAGTTCGTTAAGTAATTTTTGCGCCTTGGTTTTATACACTCCTCTGTCGGAAGCAATGGAGGTGAGGAGTATTTTTGCTTCACTAACATCTTTAGTTTTTATGTAGGTTAAAGCAAGGTACCACTGGGCTTGATCAATAAAGAGATTCCCTTTTTGATCAATAATTTGTTTGAAATCTTTGATGGCCGAATCAAACTCTTCCATTTCGATGTACGAAAGGCCGCGATAAAGTGTCCCCAGAAGGTTGTCGGGAGTTTTATTGAACAGTTCAACAGCAGCTTCGTAGTTGCCGAGTTCATAAAACTGCAATCCTTGCATCACGGGCTGGTCAATATTGACATTGCCCGATCGCAGGCCAAACGCACCACTTTCGGTAGCATAGTACTGCTCAAACAATTTTTCGTGCATGTTGCTCGAATGGAGATAAAACAGCCCGCCACCAATAGCAGCCATCACTAAAAAACTTGCAGCTGCCGCACCGTATGCAGGTAAGCCGAAAAAGCGTTTTTTCTTTTGCTCGTTTTGGTGCATCGTTAGCATTTTTTCCATTATTTCTAATTTTTTTGTTTGCGACATTACCTTTTTTAACTCTTTGAGCGCGCGCGTGTCTGATCTGAGCTGGGGGTCGGTTTCTAAAGCTTTTCTAAATTCCCAAAGGTCATCTTCTTCAAGCTCTCCATTAAGGTAACGTTCGATGTTTTCAAGGTTTTTCATTACTCATCATTTTTTTATATTCCGGATCTTCATTAATTAGTTTCAAAATGTATTGAATACAAGTTCGTTTTTTGTTGTAAACGGCCTGCGCCGACATTAGCTGAAGTTGATTCTTCATTTCTTCTGTCGGTTCATCATTGGCCATCATTTTTAAAAGATTTCTGCAATCGGGCTTCAAATACATGAGGTACTTCGTACAAATTCTAAACAAAGCATTTTCCCATTCAACTTCATGCGCAGCTTCTTCCGGATTGAAAGATCCTTCCCTGATCAAACTTGAGTTAAAGATCACCATATTGTTGCTTCGCATGATGGTTTTGTACCATTGCCGTTTGCAGATTTCTAAAAAGAACGTTTTCAAAGAAGATGATAATGCTACAGATGAGCTATCACGGATAATCTGATCTATCAACATACCTAAACTTTCTTGAAACAAATCCCACGCATCATCAACATTGCCTCCTTTACGATAAACCAGCTTTTTGACGGGTTTAAAATAATCTTTGTAGATGAAGCGAAGCACATTTTCATTTTGATTTAGGATACCTTGAATGATTTCATCAT
>JADYZK010000331.1 GCA_020853175.1 Bacteroidales bacterium | reverse complement strand
GACATATAAGGTGCGGTGGTGTCGGCAACCAATTTTCGCTCTTGCGATATTTCGGGATCGGCAAAATATTTCCAAATTCCAAAGGTTTCTTCGCCGATGTATAAATAGCCGTGCTCGTCATCGGCCACACAGCCTTCGACCTGTAAACCCACATCGAAGCTTCTGATTAAGCGGGCATCAATTGTATTTTCGGGCGTAGCAAACAGTTCCCATTGCTCGGTTTCACCGTTTTTGCTGTTCATAAAGGCGTAGAAAATACCTGTGGAAACGCTTCTGTACAAGCAAAAACCATACACTTCGTCGAGCTTTGAAATGATGGTGCGTGCGGCCACATTGTATAAAATACCTGAATCTGGATCAACGGCATAAATGGAAATGGCGTTGTAAGAGAGGTTGCTGGCTGCCACAATATCCACCTTTTTATCGCCCAACGGAAAGCCATAACGTGTGTCCACATTGTTGACCCGTCCATCGGAAATAAATTGCTTTTCATGTCCCTGAAGATCGTAAACCACCAAACCGGCTTTTTTATTGGTGGTAATGATGAGGCTTTTCGATGCATCGGTGGGATGAACCCAAATCGCCGGATCATCAGCCGAATCGCCGGGGGTGTCCATTGGCGTTGTTTCTATGCTGGCTGTTACTTCAACACAAGGAAAGTCGGCCTTTGATTTTCCCCATTGGGAAATAAAATCGCAGGATGTGGTTGACGCCAGCAAGAGCAGGGCAATGAAGTAGATTTTTTTCATTTGATGGATTTTTCGTTGAAAATAATTCGGTAATAATAACGTAAAATATTCATCTAAAGCACTTTATTTAAAAATAACCGACAAATATATTTTGATAGTTGAATCTAAAGTTTGACGTCTTGTCGGACAATAATTACCGAATTTAAATCTTAATGGGCTGCAAAAATAAGCTACAATTGTATTTTTCCTATCTGTTTAAGGTTAAGTTTTTGTGAATTTAATGCTTAGACGATGATTTGGGTGGATTGAAAAGGAGTATTTCGCATAGAAGCGGTGGTTTTTCGTATTTTTGCCACATGGAAACACAACGTCAACAAAAAATCTCAGGCTTGCTCTATCGCGAGCTGAGTCAAATCATACAGAGCGACTTAAAAGCACTCAGCATTGGCACAATGGTCACTGTGACCAAGGTAAACGTCTCACCCGATTTGTCTATTGCCAAGGTCTATCTCAGCATTTTCAGTGCTACCAAAAAAAAAGGAATCATCGAACGTTTTCGTGAACGCAGCGGCGAAGTAAGGGGAATTTTGGGAAACAGGGTGCGCCACCAATTGAGAATCATCCCGCAGTTGCAGTTTTTTGTTGATGATTCTTTGGATTATATTGAAAAAATTGACGAACTGCTGAAAGGCGAATAATTTCAAAAAAAGGATGCAGTACGATCCCATCAAACGCAGTCTTGGAAGCGTTTTCAATCAGTCGCCAAGCTTGCGCCGTGTGTTTTATCGCTTGTTAGATGTCTTGCTCTTGCGCACTTGGCACATCAAAAAACAGATCCGTATTTGGGCCAAATCGCAAACAAAGCCAGCACAAGTATTGGATGCCGGCTCGGGCTTCGGACAATATGTTTACTTCCTGTCGCGCAAATTTCCAACATGGAATATCTTGGGTTTGGATGTGAAAGAAGAACAAATTGCAGACTGTAACCAATTCTTCGCTAAGATTGGCGCCATGGGTGTTCATTTTGAAACCGCCGACCTCACCCGTTTGACTTTCGACGCGCGTTTCGATCTGGTGTTGTGCGTGGATGTGATGGAGCATATTGAAGAAGACCGAAAGGTGTTAGGCAACTATTATCAAAGCCTTAAAAAAGGTGGAGTGTTGCTTATTTCTACACCTTCAGATCAAGGAGGCTCCGATGTGCACGACCACGATCATGGCGCTGAAGGAGCGGTGGGTTTCATTGATGAGCATGTGCGCGATGGTTATGGGATTGCCGAATTGGACGAAAAACTAAAAACAGCAGGCTTTAGCCGCACGGAAATCCATTATCAATATGGTCCTCCGGGTCGCTTGTCGTGGCTGCTTTCAATGAAATATCCCATCCAATTGCTCAATGCGTCGCGATTGTTTTTCATTGTGCTTCCTTTTTATTATATCCTTGTTTTTCCGCTTTGCTTGGTGCTTAATATGCTGGATGTGACAATGAACCACAGCACTGGCACCGGCCTGATCGCCAGGGCTTGGAAAGAATAATCGGCCTCGTTTCATCATAAATCAACTGGATTGAACCTTCCCTTTTATATTGCAAAAAGGTATCTGGTAGCCAAAAAAAGCCACAACCTCATCAATGTCATTACCATGATTTCGGTGGCTGGTGTAGGTATAGGTGCTTTTGCATTGATCGTGGTTTTGTCGGTTTTCAATGGCTTCGAAAAAGTGATTGGTAAGATGGTTGATGCCACGACGCCCGATCTGCTCGTTACACCCAAAACCGGTAAATGGATAGAATTGAATACTTTTCCGCTCACCACGGTGCAAAATGTTGAAGGCGTGAAGGCTGTGGTTGAGGTGATTGAGGAAGATGTGCTTTTCAGGTACAACGACAAGCAACATATTGGCCGCATCAAAGGGGTGGCCAAGAGTTTTGAAGATTTGCAACTTTTAGACAGTTTATTGGTGGAAGGCAGTGCTTTTTTGTCGAAAGATAATTTGCAGCAAGCTGTGGCCGGAGTTGGCGTTGCTTGGTTTTTGGGTCTGCCGCAACAAAGTACCTTCGATCTGTTGCAGGTGTATGCACCTCGCCGCGGAAACCCTTCTTCGTTTAGCCTCGACAACGGTTTCCGTGTGGAATCCATCAGGGTGGGAGGGCTTTTTTCATCGCAACAAGATTATGACGGCCAGATTGTATATGTCCCGCTTGCCTTTGCAGGCCGTTTGTTGGAGCTCGAAAACCAAGCATCATCCGTGGAGGTGTATCTTAAAAGTGGGGATAAAAGAGGTCAAATTCAAAAAATTATTGCTGCCGCAACAGGTGATGCTTTTCTGGTAAAAGACCGTTACCAACAGCAAGAAACCCTCTTCAACATTATGAAAAGTGAAAAGTGGGCCATTTTCATTATCCTTACTTTCATTCTTTTTATGGCTACTTTCAATGTAATTGGGTCATTGACGATGTTGGTGGTGGATAAGCAAAAAGATACGCAAATTTTAAAGCAATTGGGAGCTTCAAACAGTTTGATTCAACGACTTTTTTTAATGGAAGGCTTGCTCATTTCAACGGCTGGCGGCCTGATTGGCTTGGGTTTGGGGATGTTGTTGGTGTGGCTACAAGAGTATTTTGGCCTCATCAGTTTGGGCGATGGTTCGGGTGCTTTCATCATTGATGCCTATCCTGTGGATTTGCAATTGACGGATGTGTTGTCGGTTCTGATCACGGTCTTGGTCATTGGCGGGCTTTCTTCTTTGCTTACAGTGAGGCGACTGTCCCGAAAAATCAACCGTTCTTAATCTTTTTTTGAAGCACTTTGTTCGCGCTCTGCCTCTATCATTAAGGTAATCTTCACAAAGTCGGAAACCGCTAACTGCTCTGCTCTTTTGTTAAAAATTTCTTCGGAACGGATGGCAGGCGTGAGAAAATCGCTCAAGGCATTGCGCAAGGTTTTGCGTCGTTGATTGAATCCCTTTTTTACAACCTGTTGAAAAAGCACTTCGTTGCATCCCAAAGTGTCGGTTTTATTGCGCTTGAGGCTGATTACTGCCGACTTCACTTTTGGCGGCGGATTAAAAACCTGCTCACCTACCGTGAAATGGTATTCAATGGTGTACCAAGCCTGAAGCAAAACACTTAAAATGCCATAAGTTTTGTTGCCCGGACCCGATGCCAATCGCTCTGCTACCTCTTTTTGAATCATGCAAACTACCTCATCCACAGTGTTTTTGTAATTCAAAACTTGAAAAAATATCTGACTGCTGATGTTGTAAGGAAAGTTGCCGATAAGGGTGAGGGGGCTGCCGAAAACGCTGAGGTCTTCTTTCAAAAAATCGGTTGGCGAAATTTTGTTTTCTAATTCAGGAAAATGACTGTGGAGGTATTCAACCGACTCTTCATCAATTTCCACAATGTGCAACCGATCCAGATGATCTTGAATAAGAAAGCGCGTCAACACTCCGGTTCCGGCACCTATTTCAATAATTTTCCCTTCGCTTTGCGCAATAAGACCCACAATTTTGCGTGCGATATTTTGGTCGGTAAGAAAATGTTGTCCAAGATGTTTTTTAGGTCGTACCATTGAAAGGATTGATTTATTTGTCGCCGCGCAAAAAACGGTATTTTTGGCGTGCTTGCGCAGCAAAGATACTGGCAGGGTATTGATTAAAAACGATTTCGTAGCATTTGCGGGCTCTTTCGGTGTTTTGCAAGTGGCTTTCGTTAATTTGGGCGCAGCGAAACAAAGCATCATCGGCGAGATAATGATCGCCAAAACGAGTAAAAAGCTCCGTCAGCAAGCTATCGGCCAAGCTAAACTCTTGCTTTTGTGTGGACAGCTCAGCCTTTTTGAGCAAAATAAGTGGCTGAATGGATAAGCTTTTGTTGTTTTCGGCCAGCGAATCGAGCAGAAAGAGCGCTTCGGCATCTCGTTTTTGCCACAGACGAAGGTCGGCTTTGGCGAAAGCTTTCAGGCTGAGGCCGGTAGTGTCGTCAATGAGGTTGTCGCGGATGACCAAAGAGAGCTGCAAGGCATCGTTGGCAATGAGTTTGGAGGTGGCGGTTTTCAAAATATCCAACTGACTTTGGGCCCACGCAAACTCACCGATAAAGTACCTCAAACGTGCGTTACGAAATCTGGCTTCATGGCCGGAAGGCTCGTTTTTCATGGCTTTGTCAATTTGACTGTAGATTAGAGTGGCTTCCCACACCTCATCTTGAAACAGTAACAGGTCGGCTTTCAGCATTTTAGCTTCCGCCGTTTCATTGGGCATCAATCCTAAAGCCAATGTTTTTTCAAGAAGCTCATCCGCCTGCAAGGGCTGTTTTAAGTTGTACCCGAGGATGGAAGCTCTGATCAACGCCAACGAAAAGGTTTGTCGGTTGAATCCAACCTCTTCAAAAAAGTTTTCAATATCATCGGCAACAACGGCCATCAGCTCAATGGATGGGACTGGTTTTTCGTTTTCAATGTGGTATCTAGCCGTGATGTCGCCACTCAGGGCATTGAAATAAAAGGCACTGCTACGCCCTTTCTTGACTAAATATTGAAAACCATCGTGGGCCACTTTGTATTGACCGTTGGACAAACTGATTTCGGCCAGTTCAATGATCCGCTGATCTTGATCGCCCAATCGGCGGTCGAGGGCACGGGCCTGAATCATCGCCATTTCAAAGTCTTTTTCTTGCAGAGCAAACCAAATGAGGAGGTCGCTATAAAGAATTTTATCCGGTTCTTTTTGGGCTTTATCCAAGATTTTTTCTCTTACCAAAGCCGCCATCGAATTGTCAACGTCCATCATCATCATGGCTTGGATTCGGCTTTTGATGAGGTCGGTTTGCTCGGGATTGGCTTGCATAGCAGCAAGATAAGCCTCCATCATGGCGTTGTAATTGCCGGTGAGCTGATACAGATAGGAGCGTTCTAACCAAAAACCGTAACCCACGCCGGGTAAAAGGCTTCCTTTTGTGTAAGCTTCAAGTGCGTAATCGTCGAGGTTACGCACCCTGAAAGCATTGGCGGTGAGATGAATAACATTGCGGTCGGCGGGCATTTCTTGTAACAGCTCGTCGAAAATTTGTTGCGATTTCTTGTCTTCACCTTTAAGTTTGAGCACATAGCCGTAATCCACTTTGTTTTGAACGTTTCTCTGGTTGCGCAACTCGCGTTTTGCCGAGCGTTCAGCCTCATCCAACTGCTTGAGTTGTATCAAACACTCAAAATAATTGTTGTAATAATATTGTGCGCGGTGTTTTTCGTACAGCTTTAAATAGAGAATTTTAGCATTTTCCCAATCGCGGTTGCGGAAAAATTCAGCAGCCAACTGATCGTCAATCAGCCTGTTGTCTTGAGGGGGTGCGGCAATGGGTTGCAGCTGGGCACGAACAGGGTTCAAACACAGCAGGCCTTGAAGCCCAAATACCAACATCAGCAAACAAAGAAGCGGTTTTTTACTCATGCTTTAGTGCCTTGTCTAAAGTTTCAACCAGCAGTTCTTGCGCGTAAAAGCGTGAAAGCAGGTAGTCTGTTTGCTCGTCGAACTGCGAAACCTTGATGTTAAATTCTTTGATTTTTTGCAACGCATCCACATTTTCATCTCCTTCCTGAAAAAGTGTTTCCCGAAGGCTTTTCACCGACTTTTCTGTAAGAGCGATTTCGTTAAGGATAGCGGTTTTATGGTCACCAAAAGAAAGAAGGAATTTTTGAGCTGTATTCAGCGATGATAACGCTGCTTCGTTGTTTTGCCAGCTGGTATTGATGAGGTGCTGTGCAACTTTTTCATTTAAATTATCCAAATATGACGGTTCGATGGCCGAAAGTCGTCCATCGAAGTCGTTCAATACCAACAACAACGAATCGAGGGCACGCACCTCAGCTTGATGCTTTTTGCTGTTTGGTGTGCAAGCAACAAAAAAAAGCAGCACGGTAAAGAAGAAAAGCAGAAGGGTTTTATTCAATTTTTGCAAATCCGGTATAGCTTTGTAACACTTTGGGTATAAGAATCCCATCAGCGGTTTGATTGTTTTCGAGTAAAGCGGCAACAATACGCGGAAGGGCCAACGCGCTGCCATTGAGGGTATGTGCCAGTTGAATTTGGCCGGTTTTTTCTTTTATCCGCAGCTTCATGCGGTTGGCTTGAAAGCTTTCAAAGTTGGAAACACTGCTTACTTCGAGCCACATTTCTTGTGCTGCCGAAAAAACCTCAAAGTCGTAGGTGAGGGCTGAGGCAAAGCTCATATCGCCACCGCACAGCTTGAGCACGCGGTAAGGAAGCTCGAGTTTGTTGAGCAGTCCGGCCACATGTGCACGCATTTCTTCAAGCACTTCGTAAGAGTTGGATGGGTGCGACAGTTGAACAATTTCTACCTTGTCGAACTGGTGCAAACGGTTAAGGCCACGCACATGTTTGCCCCATGATCCGGCTTCGCGCCTGAAACAGTTGGAATAAGCCACATTTTTCACCGGCAGGTCACCTTCTTGAATGATCACGTCGCGGTACATATTGGTGATAGGAACCTCAGCAGTTGGAATCAGGTAGAGGTTGTCCAAGTTTGCGGTGTACATTTGGGCTTCCTTGTCGGGAAGTTGTCCGGTGCCATAAGCAGAGGCTTCGTTCACCAAAAGCGGGGGTTGCACCTCGAGGTAACCGGCGGCGATGGCTTCATCGAGAAAAAAGTTGATTAAAGCACGCTGCAAACGTGCGCCTTTGCCTTTGTAAAAAGGGAATCCGGCTCCAGTAACTTTATTTCCGAGATCGAAATCAACCAAGTCGAAACGGCTGATCAAATCCCAATGGGGCTGTGCGCCTTCAATAAGGTGGGGCATGGTGCCGGCGGTAGCCACAATTTCGTTGTCGGCGGCCACTCTGCCTCTGGGAACCGTCAGGTGGGGCACGTTGGGTATTTCTACCAGCTTTGCTTGGATGTTGTCCTTTAGGTTATTGATCCTTTCGGATAGGGTTTTTGATTTATCTTTTAGGGCTATATTTCTATTTTTAAGGGCATCGGCTTGGCCGGCTTGTCCACTTTTAAACAAAATGCCGATTTCTTTGGCAATGTTGTTCATCTCGGCCAAGGTTTCGTCGTTTTCTTGCTGAGCTTGCCGACGTTCTTCATCCATCATTAAGATTTCATCCACCAAAGCGGTGTTGTTGAAATTTTTGATGCTTAGCCTTTTTAGGGCTTCTTCTTTTTGGTCGCGCAAATAAGGAACAGTTAACATAAAGGTATTTTTTGCAAAAGTAATGTTTTATGAAGCATGGTGAATGGTCTGTTACTTGATTGAGTTTGCTTTTTTGGTTTGCTGGAGATGAAAAATAATGTTGAAAAAGGATCAAAAAAAAACACCCTAAGGAAAAATCCAGAGGGTGTATTATTTTTTTTGACCCATCGCGGATCATGTATGCGTTGCCTGTTAGGCTTCGATAGGTACGATGGAAATGTAAGACCTGTCGTCATGCTTTTTGCGAAACTCAACTGTTCCGTCAACAAGCGCAAAAATCGTATGATCTTTGCCAATGCCTACGTTATTTCCGGGATGGTGTTTAGTCCCCCGTTGGCGAATGATGATGTTGCCAGATTTGGCAAACTGTCCGCCGTAAATTTTAACTCCCAGTCGTTTACTTTCCGATTCGCGACCGTTATTCGAACTACCTGCTCCTTTTTTATGTGCCATTGTTTCTCGGTTTTTCGGTTATTACTCAGTGATGTTTTCAATCAACACCTTGCTGAGGTATTGACGATGGCCGTTTGACTTTTGAAAACCTTTTCTTCTTTTCTTTTTGAAAACGGTTACTTTGTCGCCCTTGAGGTGTGCAACAATTTTTGCGTCAACTTTAGCACCGGTCAAAATAGGCGTACCTACTGTAACTTGGCCTTCGTTGTCAATCAACATAACTTTGTCAAAAGAAATGTCGGTACCTTCTTCTCCTTCAAGACGGTGAACAAAAACTTGTTGTCCTTTGCGAACCTTGAACTGCTGTCCTGCGATGTCAACTATTGCGTACATAATATTTTACAAATCTTGTGATTAGACCCAAAATTGGACGGCAAAAATACAAAAATTATTGATTTACAAAACATTTCTTTTCAAAATATTATCCACCAACGGAAGCGCTTTCGGAGGCTTTGTTTTTCGCCTCCTTTTTGTGTTGACAAGTATCACACCTCCAATAATCATCAGGGTCCAAACAAGGTGCCAAAGCGAGAAATATTCGCCGTCGCTGAAGCCCCAAACCATCGCCACCAAAGGAATTAAATAGGTTACCGACGAGGCAAAAATGGGACTGCTGATTTTGATCAAATAGTTGAAGGCAATCATGGCGGCGGCAGTGCCTACAACGGCAAGGATGGCCACAAAAAATACGCCTTTCCATGCTTCGGGATGGGTAGAAAGATCGTCAATGATAGGGGTGAAGCCAAACAAAATGACGCCGGCAATGCTGCCAGCAATAAGAAAAGTGAGCGAAGTGATGTGCAATGAACTGATGTGTTTCAGCTTGGCTTTGATAAGATTGACATTGATGGCGTAACAAATGGTGGCTATGATGACCAAGAAGGAATACTTGAAGTTAAAACTGAAGCTGTTGCCTCCACTCACGGTCATCAAACCGATGGCACCTGCCAAACCTACCAGCACACCCAAAATATTTTTTGCTCCTGTAGCCAGCCCAAACAGAAGATAACCAATGATTAAGGTGAACAAGGGTGTGAGCGAGTTAAGCAACCCGGCGGTGGCACTGTCAATGCCGGTTTGGGCCAGGGCAAAAAGAAAAGCCGGAATCAAACTGCCTACAACACCCGAAATACCTAACCACATCAGATCCGTTTTTTTGATCTTAGGCAGTGCCATTAAAGCGAAAGGCAGTAAACAGATAAAGGTTATCACTACCCGTAAGGCACCCACTTCTAAAGCTGAGAAATATTCCAATCCTCTTTTGATGAGAATGAACGAGCTGCCCCACGTCAATACCAATCCAACGATAATCAGCCAGGAAAATATTTTTTGGTTCATAATAGGTCAAAAAAAGGATGCAAAGATAATCGAATTGTGAGGACGCTCTTCATTGGTTTTGTTGCGTTTCAATGATCTTTTTTTTGAGTATTTCACGCGCATTTATCACTGTTTTTTTACAACAAAACGGAGGTGACCTTGTTGAAAAATAAGGGTGTAAACGCCATCAGTGAGGCGATCGGTGGTTAGAGTATTTTGTCCGGGCAACAACTCAACGCCATCAACGATGCGTCCCATAGCATCCATGATTCCGGCTTTGAAGGTCTTTTGACTGCTGTTGTGGATAACCATTTGGCCGCTTGCCGGATTGGGAAACAGGCTCAACGCACTTACGGTGTTTTCTTGAAGTGAGACACCCAAATCACGAACGTTGATGCGCATCAGAAGATTTCCTGTTGCCCCATCGCTGACAGGGGTGAGCGTGTTTCCTGAAAGCGTCCAAAACTTTCCGTCGGCTGTGGCATCGCCCGCAAGTATCGGAGTTCCGAAACCACTTTTCTTGATCATCAAGGCATAAGTTCCCGCAGGCAGTCGCAGGGCGGCTGGCAAGGGGTAGGTGATCCATGTCATGGAGCTGACGGGTTCAACTTGCTGAGGCTCAAGTTGAGCGAAAAGAGTTGCGGTGGAGTTGGTTTCATTGATAGAATATAACTCAGCAATAAAGCTGAAAGGCGGTGTAAAGTTGTGCCAACCCAAAGTATAGGAAGTAAAATCGTCGGGGGTGAGCAACTTAAACTTATTGCCATAAAAGCTTTCGTTGCTTAGCACGAAGCCGATAGCCATGATGCCATTGTCGGTGGCAAAGGTAGAATCGGTTACTTGAATCTGGAGTTCAGAAAAGTTGGATGGGCTTTCGAGGTCAATGCCTGAAGCCATAAAATGATGGCTGAAACCGTAGTTTCCTGTTTGTATAGGCTGAAAAGCCGGACTTGCAACAAAGTTATAACTCCCTCCAACAGGAAAAACCGGAACCATTGGGCTGTTGGCCACATCGCCACTCGCATTGAAAACATTCAAATACACATTTGAAATGGACAACGCTCCTGTGTTTACACCCCGTGCGCCAAAGCTGAAAGGGGCAAAATGAGCCAAAGGTGTTTGGGTGTGGGTGGGTTTTAATACATCGCTAAGGGTCATTTCAAACGATCGAATGGTGGTTACGCTCACTTCATCAATCATCCAGCGTTCTGCCCAATTGTTGCCATCGTCATAAGAAAACTTGAAACGGATTTGGTTGCCTAAAGAACCTGTATTGCTCAAAATGAGCTCTTGTGTGACAAAATTTTCAAGTGTTCCGACATTTTGGGTCATCACAATTTTGTTGATCCATGGGCCGTCATCAATGGAATAATCTATTGAAGCGGTATTGTTGTTGCCATACACCATAAAAAAGTGCTTAAATGTGAGTAAAATATCGTCTTCCACACCGGTGGTACTGATGGGTGCTGTTATCAAAGCGGCCTTTACGTGCACGCCTTGTCCGGCACTATCGCTGTCAACAACGGCCCGTCCTTGGCTGAAAAACCAATTGTTTCCTGAATCCGTTTCATCGAAACTCAACCAGTGCAAGGGTTGCGTTGTGGCGGTAAAGGACTCGTTGAAAGGCATCTCCAGGGATTGAATCGGAACAGCGGCAAGGGGAACGGTGAGCGCTGAGTTCACCGTAACCTCGCCCCAAATCTGATTCAAGCCTTCACCGTAAAAGTAGTAAGGATAAGTTCCGGCTACTATAAATATGGTGGCGATGCCAGCGGCGTTGGTGGTAAGTGTTTGGTTTGCGATTTTAATTTCGGCATTGGCCACAGGTCCTTGCAGGCCGCTCACCTGAAATGTAAGGTCGAAAGCCGGCAAAGCAATCATATCTATGGTGATCGAAATACTTTGGTCGGTAATGGTGAAGTTTCCTGTGTGAGTTTGGTGGAAAGGATGGGCAACGGTGTAGTTATAGGTTCCGGGAGCGAGACTGAAAACTGCTGTGCCATTTTGGTTGGTGTTTTGGGTTTGCGAGCCAATGGCAACGGTGGCCTGCGCAAGAGCCTGCCCGTTGGATTGCACCTGGAAAGTGGCCGTAATCAAATCGTTCACCACAAAAGTTTGTTCGGGCGCAAAAGTGGAACCTTCAAAAGCGGCATCTATTGTTTGCACACTCCAATAATAGGTACCGTAATCTAAGTTATTGATGGCCAACTGTGTTGTGTTTCCGGTATTGCCAAAGCGAGGCACAAACCTTT
>JADYZK010000330.1 GCA_020853175.1 Bacteroidales bacterium | reverse complement strand
CCTGAGGGAATTTCCTTTACGCTCCATCCTTTAGGCAGAGAGAGAATGGCCAAGGCTTCTTTGGTGCTCGCGATAGATTTTTGTTGGCAGTGGCCGTGGTACAATACTTCTTGCTGTGTGGGCTTAAACATCTCGCTGCTGATCTTTCCCTGCTGTATGGCATGATACAGAAACTCTTCGATAGTGAAGGCGTTGTGGGCAATCTTTTCCGCTTCTGCTTTCAAATGAGCCTCAGCCAGCTCGGGATACTCATCGCGAAAACTGAGAATTGCGGAAGGCTCTATACCAACCAACGGACTGCCTTCTGATATTTTTCCACTGAGTAAGGTCAAATTTTTATTGACGATTTTCTTCGCTTTGCGTAAAAATCCTTTGCTCAAATAGGTTCTGGCACTTTCAAGATGTTTTGGAATAATGACCTCGTATCCCATCTTTTGCAGCAACAGAATCGTCTTAATGCCTATTTCAGTATCATTGAAACGGGTGAACTCATCATTAAAAAGATAAACCCTTCCTAAAGTCTCACCACTCGTGGATTGCACTTTATTATTTTTAAACCAGCGATCCAATGTAGTTTTGTAAAGCGTTGGCATTGATCGTCTTGCATCGAATCCTATGGTTTTCATGATGAGAGGCGCGATCAATTTGTTGGTCATAAAAAAGTTGGTGAACCAAGGTGCAACACTGCCTAAAGCATTTACTTTGCTGATGTTAGCAATCAATTTTGAGCGAAAAGGAGCCCCATTAGCATCATAATAATGTTGCAAAAATTCAGCTTTCAGTTTGGCTACATCCACACTGCTCGGACATTCCGACTTGCAAGCTTTGCAGGAGAGACACAGATCCATGACCTCATAAATTTCTTTATGGTCGAAGGGGTTGCTTTTGCTGCTGTTGGTTAAAAACTCCCGCAATAGGTTGGCCCTTGCCCTGGTGGTGTTTTTTTCGTCGCGCGTAGCCATGTACGACGGACACATGGTTCCTCCAATGACTTCGGTTTTGCGACATGTGGCCGTGCCGTTGCATTTTTCGGCAGCCCGCAAAATACCCTGGTCTTTTGAGAAATCAAACACTGTTTTGATGTCACGAGTGGGTTGTCCAGGAGTGTACCGCAGCATGGTATTCATGCGCGGCGTATCAACAATTTTATTGGGATTGAAGATGTTGTGTGGGTCCCAAACCTGTTTCAACTTACAAATGAGATCGTAATTGACAGGCCCGATCATCATGGGGATAAATTCACCTCTCAAGCGGCCATCGCCATGCTCGCCACTAAGTGAGCCTTTGTATTTTTTCACCAATTTGGCCGTCTCTAAAGCGATGGTGTAAAACAGTTCAACATCATGGGCATCTTTAAGATCGAGGATAGGCCGCAAATGAAGTTCGCCGGTGGCAATATGGGCATGATAGACACACTCCTTACCGTATTTCATCAGCATTTGGTCAAAATCAGCAATGTATTCGGGCAGAACCGCGGGATTTACCGCTGTATCTTCAATCACCGCCACAGGTTTGGCATCGCCCGGCATATTGTTCAAAACACCCAAGCCGGCCTTGCGCAAGGCCCACACCTTATTGATGTCGCCTCCTATTATTAATGGGAAGCTGTACCCAAAGCCGGCGGCACGCATTTCAACTTCCATTTCACGGGCCTTGGCTTCGATGAGCGCCATATTTTCATCTACAAATTCAACGATGAGCAAAGCGCCAGGGTCGCCCACCACGAAAAAGCGATTTTTACTTTGCTCAATGTTTTCCTTGGTCAAATCCATGACCGTTTTGTCCATCAACTCAATGGCAACAGGCGCATATTTGAGTGCCAAAAGATTGGCCTTCAAAGCATCTGCGACAGTTTCAAGATGCACGCACACCAAGGCTTTCGATGCAGGTGGAAGATTTATTAAGTTCAGTTTCACCTCGGTGGTAAAAGCCAAAGTACCTTCCGAACCGGCCAAAAGGCGGCAAAAGTTAAAGGGGGCTGCATTGGGGGTAAAAACTGCTGTTTCAAGCAACAGATCAATGGCGTAGCCTGTGTTTCGCCGATGCAGACTTTGGTCAGGATACTCTTTTTTGATTTCATGCTGATGTGCCGGAACAGAAAGCATTTCATTGATATTTCGGTACACATCGCCTTCGAGGCCGTCGAGTTTGGTTTTTTTATCAAACTCAGCGTTGGTGAGCGGCCCAAAAACCACTTCATCGCCATTGCTCAACAGGGCTTTAATTTCCAACGTGTGATCGCGGGTGCTACCATACACCAATGAGTGCGCTCCACAAGCGTTGTTGCCTACCATGCCGCCAATCATGCAATAATCGGCGGTGGAAGTTTCAGGGCCAAAAAACAAACCATGCGGAGCAAGAAATTTATTCAATTCGTTGAGCACCACCCCTGGTTGAACACGAACCCATTTTTCGGCAGTGTTCAGCTCAACAATGGCTGTCATATAACGCGAAATGTCAACTACAATGCCGTTTCCAACCACCTGACCGGCAAGCGATGTACCGGCAGCGCGTGGCACCAAAGCACATTTGGTTTCGTGTGCCAGAGCAATGAGCTTGCTGATGTCGCGTGCATTTCGGGGCAAGGCAACGGCCAACGGTTTTTCCCGATAAGCGGAGGCGTCGGTGGCGTAAATCAGCCGAGTGGCATCATCAACAAAAATATCTCCTTGAAAATCATCTTGTAGCTTTTCTAAGGCCTTATAAATTTTCGATTCGCGCATGGCGTGGGTTGTTTCTAAAGGCATTGGGAGGTGCAAAAAAAACTAACGCCTCCCCTGCCATTAAGCGGTTTATCTGATTTTGTCGGTACTTTCAAAAATCTTATCTGCCGATTTGGCGATAAAACCGGAATAGAGATGTCCATCGGCGTCGGGGTAACGGCGGGCAAATTCATAATAACAGCCGGGAATTTCTTGAATCCCATCGCTAAAATTCACCTGTATCATCTCGGAACGGGTGCTTGATTGTTCGAGCAACTCGGACGGCGTGCCTTTGATTTCGCCACCTGAATCGTTGAGCAAGAAACCGTTGACTTTCAGCAATTGGTTCACTTCTTCGAGGGTTGCGAGGGTTTTCAAATGGTTTACACTCACCGTGAAGTGGTTGGCACAGAAACCATTGACATACAACCAAGCTGCATATTCCGATTCTTTTCGCAGCTGCTCATACACTTCGTAAGAGGGTTGTCCCCAAACGTTTCCGCTGTAAATTAAGGCATCCGAATAGAGCGTTTCCGTGGGAATGGCATCAACCAATTCCTTCACTTTCTGTTGCAGGAACGGACTAAAATCGGCAGTGATGAGCTGCGAAATGAACACACGCGGCTGGCCTTCCATTTCAAAATGCTTGGCATAGAGATGTTTACTATCGAAATGATAGTCGCCTTTATAAACGTATCCCGCCTTGATAAATACTTGTGCCAAAGCATCAATATTGATCCGCGGATCATCAAATGTCCGCAGGGCTACGTGGTCGTTTTCAACTTTTTCGCCTCGTTGAACGAACAGATTGTGCACCTCCTTAACGGCAGGATTTTGTTGGGTATAGTCGCTCCAAAGGCGATCGAAAATAGTTTTAACTAACATATTGATAGGATTTATTTTTGATTATAACAAGTGAAGGGCTAATTGGTTAGCAACATGGGATTGAATTCCTGAAATATTTTTGAGAAGGGCGGTTTCAAGATGGCTTTTTTCGATTGGAAGGTTCAAAAGACACAGTTTCAGTGCATCAATAAGATGGCTTTGATCTTGGGATTCGATTTTTACAATGCGACCTTTAGAAATAAAAAGTTGAAGAAAGAATCTTTCAGAAAGCAATTCAACTTCTGTAAAATATGAGTAATCAGGCGAATAGCCGTAGTTCCATTCCCATTGCTTGTACTTTTCGTTCACCAACTGCTCCATCCTTTTTTGCTCGTCAGCGGTAAACGTTCTTTCGTCAACAATGCCCTTCTCGTTTTTTACAAAGGCTTCAAACTGTTTTGCAAAAGCGGGCAAATTCATGTCGTGGGCTAAAAATGGCCTCACATTGGTGATTTCGGCTCGGTTGGAGGCGATGGCTTTTGAGGAATATTTGTCTTGCGTCACACGGATGCTTTCGTTCACCAAGTCGAGGTCGGCATCGAACAACAAAGTTCCATGATGAAGGATCGTTCCACGATGCAGATGGGCGGCGTTGCCGGAAATTTTCTTGTCGCCGATGCTTAAACTGCTTTTGCCGCTCAATTTTGCCTCAACGCCCAAGGTGTTCAAGAAACGTACCAAAGGGCCGGTTGCCTTTTGGAAATCAACATTGTTTTCCGATTCTTTTACATGGGTTATAAAAGAATAATTGAGGTTGCCACGCCCTTGAAAAACAGTACCGCCGCCAGAAATACGTCGTAAAACAGGAATTTGATGCGCGTTCACGAAAGGAAAGTTGATTTCTGCAATCGTATTCTGATGTTTTCCGACCACCAAACAGTCGGTATTTTCCCACAACATAAATACTTCATCATCAATATTTTTAACAACAAATTCTTCGGCAGCGACATTAAAAAATGGATCGTTGGCGTGTTTATGGATACAGATCATGGGTTTTCAGATACTAATCAAAGGCGGTGGAGCGCAAAAATAATGAAATTTTACCGCCGCGCTCGGAACTTTAAACTATTTTTGCCCCCTCAAATTTAAAAGCATAATATGCACGAAATCAGAAATATTGCAATCATTGCCCATGTGGATCATGGCAAAACAACCTTGGTGGACCGCCTGTTGTACCAAGTTAAACTTTTTAGAGACAACCAAGAGGTAGAAGATTTACTGCTCGACAACAACGATCTTGAACGTGAAAGAGGAATCACGATTTTAGCCAAAAACGTTTCTGTTCGTTACAAAGAAACCAAAATAAATATCATTGACACCCCCGGCCATGCTGACTTTGGCGGCGAAGTGGAGCGGGTACTCAATATGGCTGATGGTGTGCTTTTGCTCGTAGATGCTTTTGAAGGCCCCATGCCGCAAACACGTTTTGTGTTGCAAAAAGCCATTGAGCTGGGTTTAAAACCCATCGTTGTCGTCAATAAAGTTGACAAACCCAATTGTCGTCCCGACGAGGTGCAAGAATCTGTTTTCGACCTCATGTTTAACTTAGGAGCAACCGAAGATCAGCTGAACTTCCCTACCGTGTTCGGATCATCGAAAAACGGTTGGATGTCAGACCATTGGGAGAATATTACCACCGACGTTTCCTATTTGTTAGACACCATTTTGGCCCATATTCCCAAAGCCAAAAAGGTGGAAGGAACGGCACAAATGCAAATCACATCGCTCGATTATAGCTCGTATGTAGGCCGTATCGCCGTGGGCCGTCTTTCGCGCGGAACCCTTCAAGCCGGAATGACCGTTTCGTTGGTTAAACGAGATGGAACCATCACCAAATCTACCATTAAGGAGCTTTACACTTTTGAAGGATTGGGCAAAGAACGCATCAAAACACCCGTTCACTCAGGTGATATTATTGCCCTCATGGGAATTGAAGATTTCGACATTGGCGATACTGTTGCAGATTTTGAAAAGCCCGAAGGACTGCCTCCCATCCAGATTGAAGAGCCCACCATGAGTATGTTGTTTACCATCAACAACTCCCCATTTTATGGAAAAGAAGGCAAATACGTTACCTCACGCCATTTGCGTGACCGCTTGATGAAGGAGATTGAAAAAAATCTCGCCTTGCGCGTGGAAGACACCGAATCGCCGGACGCTTTAATGGTATATGGAAGAGGTATTTTGCACTTGAGCATTCTGATAGAAACCATGCGCCGCGAAGGATATGAGTTTCAATTGGGCCAGCCAAGGGTAATCATCAAAATGATTGACAACCAAAAACACGAACCCATTGAATCATTAACGGTGCTTGTTCCAGAAGATTTTGCAGGCAAGGTTATTGAGCAGGTGAGCATGAGAAAAGGCGAGCTGATTGAAATGCACCCCACGGGCGACCGTATGCACATTGAATTTAACATCCCGTCGAGGGGCATCATCGGATTAAGGAATAACGTGCTGACTGTAACCGAAGGAGAAGCCATCATCGCGCACCGTTTCAAGGCTTTTGAACCTTGGAAAGGAGAACTCGCTGCACGAAACAACGGCGCACTTATTTCACTCGACACCGGAACAGCCATCCCTTTCTCCATCTGGAAACTGCAAGATAGGGGTCAATTCTATAGCCATCCCAATGAGGAGGTTTATGCCGGACAGGTGATTGGTGAAAACAACCGCGCTACCGATTTGGTGGT
>JADYZK010000329.1 GCA_020853175.1 Bacteroidales bacterium | reverse complement strand
GTTTGTTGGTCCAGCGAGAAAGTTAAAATATCGGTTTCGTTGTTCAACATTTGAACTTCCAGAATCTGATGGATCTGGTTGATAGCAGGATTTTCAATCACTTGATGAATCCCCGAAGGCCAATGAATAGCAATGCTGTCAATGGCGGTGGCGGCTCCGATACCAAAAGTTTGGGCCAGTGAACTACCGGTATATTGTCCTGAAGAGGAAGAAACCTCGCGGGTTTGGGCCATCCCGTTGGCGTAGCAATAAACCCGAGCTCCAATGGCTGAACGATTGGAAACAGTACCTTCCAAACGCAGGGTTACATAATTGTTGGTACCGCCATTGTTTTTATAAAGGCCATGCACGACGGTAGTTGAATACGAAGGCGTAAAAATATCAGGATAACCGTCGTGATTGTAGTCGGCAATGGTTGAGCAAAAATCTCTTAGAGCTGTTGTTGTAGCCTCATCGGCAATTTGATTGGTAAAGGTTTCATTTCCATTGTTCAGGTAAAGGAAATTTAAACGTTTGGTGCTGCCGCCATTGTTAGAAACCGTCAGGTCGAGAAAGCCGTCATTGTTCATGTCTAACCAGGCTGACCCGAAAGAAACACCTCCATCAATAGAGGGAGCGGAGTTAGCGATTTCAAAATTTCCGTTTCCAAGGTTTTTGTATAAAAAGTTGTGTTTGATATCCGAAAATTCATTCACGGTAACAAACAAATCCATCAAACCGTCGTTGTTATAATCGCCCCATGAGCTGCCTTGAGTTAATGCTGCATCATTGACAATGATGGAGGTAGTATTTTTTGTAAACGTACCATCCCCATTGTTTCGGTAAAGACAGTCGTTTTGTCCGGGCAGAGCCGAATAAAAATAATTGACCACAAACAAATCCTGAAAACCATCGTTGTCAATATCAGCCCAGCTGGCCGAATAGGTATTGAAATCATCGGTTACGATTTCACCTTCAGTGATTCTGGTGAAGGTGCCATCGCCATTGTTATGATACAAAGCGTTGGGCTGTAAAAAGTTAGCTACATACAGATCAAGATTTCCATCGTTGTCATAATCTGCCCATGCTGCACCCAACGACCAATCGGTGTCGGTAACAATACTACCTTCTAAAATACGAGTAAAGACACCATTCCCGTCGTTGCGATAAAGGAAATTCATGGCTGTGGTCGAACCACTGTTGCCGGTGTTGCAGATGTAAAGGTCAATATTTCCGTCGTTGTTGTAATCGCCCCAAGCCGCGGCAATGGACGGCCCCATATTTTCGTAGATGGCATTGTTGGTCACTTCGGTAAAAGTGCCATCGCCGTTGTTTGTAAACAATGACGAGTGATATTCGGTATTGTCAACAATGAGCATATCATCAAAACCATCGTTGTTGTAATCGGCCCACGAGGCGCTGTACGTTTTTTTAGGCGTTTCTACCAATGTTCCGGTCGCAATTTTTGTAAAAAACTGGGCAGAAAGCGGCTGAACAAGAAAAACGAGCAGGACGGCCGGCAACAAACTTTTCAGAAAAGCATATCGGCTTTTTTGTAGTTGAGAAGCGTAATTTTTTTTCATAATAGATCCTTTTAATGATTAAAAACTGATGGAGGACAAGCCTCATTTTTGATTTAGTTCAACTTCTGTGGCAAAATTAAACTGCCCATAAATGCTTTGTTAGCGTATTTATACTTGATTTTTTAGGCATTGATTTCTATCGCGTTACCATGTCTTGAGTTCCGATGGAAAGAAAGGTGCATTTTGCATCACCGTTTGGTAAGCTTCTTTGAGTTGCGACAGCGATGGGGGTTTGGTGATAAAACCCATCACGCCGGCTTCCATAGCATCCTTTAGGTATTTTTCTTCGCCAAACATGGTGAGGACAATGATGCGCAGATCAGGATTTTGTTTTAGGGCTTTCGCTGCCGCCTCAATGCCGCTGATGCCGGGCATTCTGATGTCCATAAACACCAGATCGGGAGCACTCTCCTCAAATTGATCCAGAAATTGCAGCCCGGTTTCACACTCTTCAATTTCGGTCACCTCAGTGATTTCTTCAAGCATCAAATGCAGTCCTCGCCTAAAGGCCAAATGATCATCAACAATTAGTACTTTCGACATAGTGGTAATTATACACCGCAAAAGTAACTCAGACCGTTGGAGCGTTTCAGCGTAAAAATACGTGAATTGAAGGGGGAAATAAAAAAGTCTTCAATGTTGTCAACCACAACTTAAAAGGTTCTGCTTTTGGCGATGGAATGGACTGTATCAACCTGAAAAGCTCTTCAGTGTCAGCAACATCGGTAAGGTAAAATTTACCATCGGCAGACTGCATTTTCAGTTGACTACAATTTGTAGCCAACTGGCTTCCTTCTTTTTTTAGCCTTGTTTTAAGTACGCTCCATTATTTTCGGGGTCTATCCGTATTGGTTAAAACTTCAATTACATCAGCTTAGAAGGTGATAAATTTTCATATCACAACAAGACGATTTCTGATAGCGTAAATCACCAAGTCAACCACATTTCGGGTGGCGGTTTTGGCAATCAAATTGGCGCGGTGGCCTTCAACGGTGCGCGGACTGATGAACAATTTGTCGGCAATTTCCTGTGTTGACAAGCCTTTCACAATCAGTTGCAGCACATCGAGCTCGCGGTCGCTTAGGCGTTCGTTCTGCTCTTCAAGATAAATTCCTGATGTTGATGCCGGTTCCCACTTGGCAATGTCAGACAACATCTCGGGTGAGAAATAGGTTTTTCCTTGGTAAACCGTTCGTATTGACAGCTCCAGTTCTTCCTTACCGATGCTTTTTTGAATGAAGCCCAAAGCACCGGCTTCGGCCATCATCCGCAGGTATTTATGCTCGCTGAACATCGTGAGGGCGATCATTTTTAAGTCGGGAAATTTTTCAGTGGCTTTTTTGCAGGCCTCAATGCCATTCATCACAGGCATTTTTATGTCCATCAGCACCAGGTCGGGACTCACCTTTTCAAGCAGTTGAAGAAACTCTAAACCATTGGAGGCCTCACCTATCACTTTAAACTGGCTACATTCGTTCAGCATCAAAGTCAGCCCTTTCAAAAAAATGGCATGGTCGTCCACCAAAACTATTTTTATGATGTCGTTCATAGCTTCTGCTGGTTATGCAGGCTGTCTTTTTCGCTGTCATCAGCAATAGCAACGCTAATGACCGAGGTAAAATGATGGCCCGGCTCGGAAGTAAAAGTGCAGTTTCCGTTGATGGACTTCACCCTGCTGATGATATTGGAAAGGCCCAGACCTTTGGAGGGCGACGACAGCATTTTTTGCACATCGCAACCAATGCCGTTGTCGGAATACCACACTTGAATGTGCTTTTCATCCTTGAGCAATTTCATAATAATTTTTGATGCCGAAGCGTGCTTGAGGGTGTTGTTGATCAGCTCGCACACCACCCTATACAAAGCCACTTCGGTTTGTTTGTGCAAAGCAGGAAAGGGTTCGTCCACCCGAAAATCAATTAAAATGGTGTTTGTTTTATTGATTTTTTCCACATAAACCGACAATGCCTCTACCAACCCAAAATCGTTTAATAAATTAGGTGTAAGGTTGTTAGCAATTTCACGGGTACTTTTAATGGATTCCTGAAGGAGGTCGTCGGTCATTTTAATAAACCTACTTTGCTCCACCGGGTTGCCTACGCGCGCGGTGATCAGCTCGAGGTGAATTTTCACCGCCGAAAGCAGCGGACCTAAGCCGTCGTGCAAATCTTCGGAAAAACGTTCTCTTTCACGCTCCTCAGTTTCGATGGTATTGCGCAAAATGCGTTGTTCCATTTGTTTTCTGTCGGTGATGTTGCGCACCACGGCAATCAGTCCTTTGGCATTGCCGTCGGCAGCATAAATGATGGCCGTTTTCAACTCACCGGAAAAGGTGCTGCCGTCTTTACGTTGCAACACATAATGCGCATCCTCCTCTTTTTCCTCCTCAAACTGCGATTGGATTTTTTTCACCATGCGCATCCGGTCAGTTTTCACAATCCAGTCGGTGATGGGCGTTCCCACCATTTCATCGGAATGTTGCAGTCGGAAAAGAAATTTGCTCTGCTGACTGGCAAAAACAATCAATCCATCCGCGTTGATTTTGAACACGGCATCGGGCGAGGCACTGATGAGTTTTCGGTACAACTCCTCGCTTTCGCGCAACGCCAATTCGGCCAATTTGCGCTCGGTAATGTCTTGAATGGTTCCTTGCACCAGCGTAACAATGCCTTGCTCGTTTCTTGAAATTTCACCATGAACGCTGATGTATTTGATGATTTTTCCATCAGATACAAGTCTGATATCGAACACGATATCACCATAACCACTAAACTCCTTTTTGAAAATCTGATGTAAGGCAGGACGATCATCGGGATGCGTTTTGCGTAAAACAGTGACCCAATTCACGTTTTTGTCGGTAAGGCCCAAAATAACCGGAAGCTCATCGGACCAGCTGAGCAGGTTGTGTACCAAATCCCAATCCCAACTACCTGATCTTCCAATACGTTGGGCTTCTTTGAGTTTGGATTGGTTGGCAAGCAAATCGCGGGTGCGCAATTTCACCAATGACTCCAATTCCCTGTTGAGTCGTTTTTTTACGCGAAAGCGAAAAAGCAAGATCACTACAAGGATGATAACAATTAAAGAGATGAAGATGAACGAATTGCGAAGACTTCTTTCCTTCGTAATTTGAAGTTTTTGCAGTGCATTTTCCTTTTCTTTGTGTTCGGTGTCGTATTTCACCTGCATCTCGGCAATGGATCGGGTGTTTTCTGTTGTAAAAATACCGTCTTTGGTGGCATCATATTTTTTAAAAAACTCAGTAAAGCGCTCGTAATCGCCCACGGCGCTGTAATACTTGGTCATAGATCGGTAACTGAAAAGCAGCACATCCTGAGTGTCCAACTTTTCTGCAGCCTGCAAAGCATCATTAAAATAATTAAAGGCCATGCCATAGTTTT
>JADYZK010000328.1 GCA_020853175.1 Bacteroidales bacterium | reverse complement strand
TTCAATTGTTGCATATTGGTCTGTGCTCCAGTTGTATAGCTTTTGCACGTGGGCAATATCGCCAAAAACATACCGCTCATCAAACTCAGCCAACCCCGTTTCATAAACTCCAGCGATGGTAAACTTCCTTCCTCTTGTTTGTTGGTTGTCAGCATTTACAAACCACATTCTAAGATCTTGACCAACAGTCAATTGCAACTTATCAGCAATCTTTTTCGATATCAAAACCTCATTAGATGTTTCCGTTGCATCAAAGGAAATCAGCTGACCGGCCACAATGCGATCTCGAAGATAGTTCCAGTGGTAATCGGGTCCGACACCTTTCAAAAGCACACCTTGAATGTTGTCATCCGTTTTTATGATTCCTGCCTTTGTTGCAACAACCTGGAAATAATCAATTTCCTTCATTTCCGAAAGCTTATTAAACAAATCGTCATCCAGTTTTAAGGGTAGTGCTTCCGATGACTGGTTGTTGTTAAGCACTTCAATTTGCACATCAGCTACAAAACCAACCACTTTGTCGCGAATTTGGTTTTTAAATCCAATCACCACGGCCACTGACACAATCATTACGGCCAGGCCCAAGGCCACACTTACCATCGCAATACGAATGATGGTGGAGGAAATCAGGTTCTTTGAAACTGAAAATAATTTAGAGGCTATGAAGGATTCAGGTCGCATTTTTTCTTTAATTTGGCAAAAATAATGATAAAGCACGCACCATGCCTCACTACTGTATTATCCTCTCGATCGTTTTCATTTTTCTGTTTCATCCTCAATGCAGCAACTCGCAAAATATTGAACTTGTAGCGTACAATTCTTTTGTCACAGCTGCTGAACAAACAAACCAATACCTTCATTTGCTATCCGGGAAAAATGTGGGAATCATTGCGAATCAAAGCAGCATTATTGGCAATAAACACCTCATTGATAGCTTATTGAATCTTGGTATAAACATAAAAAAGATTTTTACTCCTGAGCATGGCTTCCGCGGACAGGAAGATGCCGGAGCAAAAGTGGCTTCTTTCACCGATGCAAAAACGGGAATTACCGTCATTTCATTGTATGGAAATAAAAAGAAACCTGCTAAGGAAGACTTGGCCGGCCTCGACATCCTTTGCTTCGACCTTCAGGATGTTGGCACAAGATTTTACACCTACATTTCAACCCTTACCTACGTGATGGAAGCCTGTGCAGAGAATGACGTTCCATTGCTGGTTTTAGATCGGCCTAATCCGAATGCGTTTTATGTGGACGGCCCAGTTTTAAAGCCAGGTTTTGAATCGTTTGTAGGCCTGCATCCTGTTCCTGTTGTGTATGGTTTAACCATTGGCGAATACGCATTGATGGTAAATGGCGAAAAATGGCTCAACAACAAGCTTCGGTGTAACCTTACCGTCATAAGCCTCCGAAACTATCATCGAAATAGGATTGTAAAATTACCGATCAAACCCTCTCCTAACCTACCAACATGGGAATCAATCTATTTATATCCATCTTTGTGTTTTTTTGAAGGAACAGTGGTAAGCATCGGCAGAGGCACCGATCATCCGTTTGAGGTGTATGGCCATCCACAATTGAAAGGAGGAAACTATTCCTTTGTGCCACAATCGCGTCCCGGAGCAACAAATCCTCCCCTTATCGGAAAGCAATGTTTCGGTTTTCACCTCAATTCCTACGCCCATGATTTTGCTAACCGCGAGGGAAAAATAAATTTAAATTGGTTGATGAGCGCCTACACAGAATTGAAAAACCAAGTGAAATTTTTCAACAACTACTTCGATACTTTGGCCGGTAGCGACCAGTTAAGAAAGCAAATTGAAGCCGGAATGACAGCAGAGCAAATCCGTCACAGTTGGCAAAACGACCTTGAAGGGTACAAAAAAATCAGGGTAAAATATCTACTTTACCCTGATTGAAAAATAAAATTCTAAAACGAACAGCTTATATTGTACGTCCCGGATAAACCTTTAAAGCCTGTTCGAGTACAACCATAGATTGCTTAAGATCTTCAACTTTAAGTACATAGCTTATTCGTACTTCATCTTTTCCTTTACCTGGAGTGGAGTAAAAACCACTTGCAGGTGCCAACATCACCGTTTGACCTTCAAAGTTGAATCCTTCGAGCAGCCATTGACAGAAAACATCGGAATCATCAATGGGTAGTTTTGCAACCACATAAAATGCACCTTTTGGCGTAGGGCAAAAAGAGCCCTCCATTTTGTTGATGGCTTCAACCACCACATTTCGGCGTTGGTAGTATTCCTGAATCACTTCTTCAAAATAAGAATCGGGCGTTTCAATGGCCGCCTCGGCTGCAATTTGACCGAATGATGGAGGACTAAGGCGGGCTTGGGCAAACTTAAGAGCTGTGCGCATCACCTCTTTGTTTTTCGAAATCATGCAGCCAATTCTCACTCCGCAGGCACTATAGCGTTTTGAAACGGAATCAATAAGAATTACATTTTCTTCAATACCTTTCAGGTGCATACAGGAATAATGTTTGCTTCCGTCGTAACAAAACTCACGATACACCTCATCGGCAATCAGGTAAAGATCATACTTCAAAACCAACTGCCGCAATGTTTCCAATTCCTCTTCCGAATAGAGGTATCCGGTAGGATTATTGGGATTACAGACCAAAATTGCTTTGGTTTTTGGCGTAATAGATTTCTCAAAATCGGCTATTGGAGGCAATGCAAAACCTGATTCGATAGACGATACAATGGGTATTACTTTTACGCCGGCGTTGATGGCGAAGCCGTTGTAGTTGGCATAAAAAGGTTCCGGAATAATGACCTCATCACCTGGATCCATGATGGTTTGAAAGGCAAACAAAATGGCTTCCGAAGCGCCCGCACCAATGATAATGTCATCGGCGGTGATATGGATATCGTGTTTTTTGTAATAATCGGCAAGCTTCACTCTGTAAGAAGGAATGCCGGCGGAATGGGAATACTCAACCACCTTTCCGCTAAAATTACGAATGGCATTCAATGCCACCTCGGGCGTATGAATGTCGGGCTGGCCGATGTTGAGATGAAATACTTTTACACCTCTTTTTTTTGCTGCTTCTGCATAAGGGACGAGCTTTCGGATGGGTGATTCCGGCATCATTCTACCTTTTGATGAAATACCTGGCATAATATCAGTTTTATTTGGTTCTTAAAAAACGTCAAAAATTAATGGTCTTAAAAAGATTCAACCACCCGTCCCAAAATGGTTCGTGTGGTTGAAATAACTTAAAAAAAGTCTCAAAACATCTACAAAGGTTTATTTTGAAGATGGGGCAGTTCCAACTGCGCTTGACTTTTCGGGCATTGTTTCGGTGGGAGGAACAACAACTTCACCTTTAATGGTGAGCACAACATTTTTGTTCACGAGGGCATTGGAGGTGACGGTTACCGTTTTTTGAAACCTACCTTTAATAGAAGTGTTATAGGTTACCTTAATTTTATCCGATTCACCGGGCAAAATAGGTTTACGTGGCCAAGCAGGTACAGTGCAACCGCAGGATGACCTTGGTTGAGTAAGAATCAAGGGTTCGTTGCCTGTGTTTTTAAATTCAAATTCAAAAGCACCATCGCCATTGAGTTGCACAGTTCCATAATCGTGGGTAGTTTCCGTAAATGTAATTTCAGGGCCATTTTGGGAAGCAGTTTGTTGTTGGTCTTGTTGGGCTTGAATCATCGTGGTAGAAGCCAGCAAAAGAATCATTGAAAAAAACAAGTTTTTCATTTTTTGAAATTTTGAATTAAACGATCAGTTCATTTCACAAAAGTAATATTTTTTAAAAGACGCATCTTTTTTTGGTGTTAAAGTCTCTAAAAAATGGTTGATTTCTATCGTTGGTAAGCTTTAATTGCGCTTTAGATTTATTTTTTTTCGTTAACTTTTGGCTTAGTGTAAGATTTGTTTAATTTTGCACCTCCAAAATGGCGAGATAGCTCAGATGGTTAGAGCGTCGGATTCATAACCCGGAGGTCCCGAGTTCAACTCTCGGTCTCGCTACAAAGCCCCATAAACGAAGTGTTATGGGGCTTTTCTTTTAATGCAAATTCATTTGATTGGAATCGTTAACTTTGTTTTTCATTTGAATCAACATCTATTTTAAAAACACGAAGATGAGAAACCAAACACCTTTGGCTGAACGACTTAGACCTGAAACCCTTGATCAATATATCGGGCAGGAGCATTTGGTGGGTGAAGGAGCTATTTTACGGCGTGCGGTTGAGTCGGGGAAAATACCATCTATTATTCTTTGGGGACCTCCCGGCGTGGGCAAAACAACGCTTGCATTCATCATTTCCAAGCAACTTAAGCGAGGTTTTCATGTTCTAAGTGCCATCAATTCAGGTGTTAAAGATGTAAGAGAAGTGATTGAAAAGGCTCGCATGTTAGCTGTAGCACCCATTCTTTTCATTGATGAAATCCATCGCTTCAGCAAATCCCAGCAAGATTCGCTTTTAGGGGCTGTTGAAAAAGGATTGGTAACCCTAATAGGTGCCACAACAGAAAATCCCAGTTTTGAGGTGATTGCCCCGCTGCTTTCGCGTTGCCAGGTTTATGTGCTTAAATCATTGGATATTCATCATTTAAATGCGCTTCTTTCAACAGCAATTGCAACTTTAGAAAAAGACTATAAGTTAAAAATAGAGCTCAAAGAGAAAGAGGCTTTGATGCAAATAAGTGGTGGAGATGCCCGTAAGTTACTCAATGCTATTGAGTTAGTAACCGATTTGCTTGCTACTGAAGATTCTGACGGAACCACCTTGGTCATCACCAATGAAAAGGTGAAGCTTTGCATTCAAAACAATTTGGTGAAATACGATAAGATGGGCGAGATGCACTACGATGTCATCTCGGCTTTCATTAAATCCATCCGTGGAAGCGATCCCAACGCGGCGGTTTATTATCTGGCGCGGATGGTAGAGGCTGGTGAAGATCCGCTATTTATCGCGCGCCGGATGCTCATACTTTCGTCGGAAGACATCGGAAATGCCAATCCCAACGCGCTTTTGCTGGCCAACACCTGTTTTGATGCCGTTTCTAAAATTGGGTGGCCCGAAAGCCGGATCATTTTGTCACAAACGGCAATTTAT
>JADYZK010000327.1 GCA_020853175.1 Bacteroidales bacterium | reverse complement strand
GTTCGTAAGAAGTTACCACCCCGCTCTCGCGCATCTCTTCAGCCACAGGAACCGCCACTCTGAAATGGATGGGAGCATTGTCGCTCCAGTTGTAATAAACAGCAAAAGGAACTCCGGATGCTTGTCCACGAATGCGTTTTTGCAACATTTCAAAATTTTGTGCCATAACAGCGCCCATATCTGTCATCATCGCCGAATCGTAAATGGCCATGGCTTGCTGGGCTTCCAACTCAATTTCTTCTACCACCGGTGCTTCGGCTGAGGCTTCTGCCACTTCTTTGAGCTTGGTCAAACCACGCTCTTGAATGGGCTTCATCGTGCTTTCGATATAGTAACCGAAATAGCGATGAAAAGGATATTTTAAACCCGAAAGTTTGAGTGTCCAAGTCACTTTTACGCCCTCGGGAAGGGTTTCAAAGGTCCATTCATCAAAGGCGATACCGCTGCCTTTCATATCTAAAACATTTTGGATGAAGGTATAAGGCTCACTGCGCGTGATGGTCATACCGCCTGACCCCACCTCTTCGCTGGTCCAGTTGTGTTTGCTTCCGACACCGAATTCAGGGCCTTCAAAAACTGATTTCATCTTGGGGTCATCCAACTGAAACGGACTCCAATTTTTCCAGTTCTCGAGCTTATTCACTTGCCGAAACACCGTTTTCGCCTTGGCATTCACTACTATACTTTGGCTTGTTTCGGCACTGTCTTTCATCAAGGCAGGCAAGATGAGTAAAACGGCCAAAAAGACCAACAATACACCACCTACAAATTTTAAAAATCTCATATTCTTTTTTTTTTGAACATCTTCGGACGCAGCCGAACGAAACGTTTTTTCTTACCAACAAAAACAAAAGTAATCATTGCCGGTAAAAATGATTCTGCTTAAAGCGATTTAAATGTTTGGACCAACTGCCGCGCACCCAGCATCACCGTTTCAAGTGGACTGGCAATATTCATGCGCATCATGCCCGATCCGCCCGGCCCGAAATCGCTTCCTTTGTTCAATCCTACTCCGGCTTTTTTGAAAACCATTTCATGCAACGCTTCGTCGCTCAACTGCGTAAAATTGAAGTCCATCCAAATCATATACGTCGCCTCCGGGACAAAAACTTTGAGGGCGGGCAACTCCCGATGAAGCAGACCAGCTACCATGTGGATGTTGTTTTTTAGATAAACCAAAAGCTGATCCAACCACTCATCACCCGCGTTAAACGCGGCTTTGGTGGCTTCGATACCAAAAATATTTCCCATTTCAATATGCACCCGAGAGAGTACGCCTTTCATTTTTTTTCGTAATATTTCGTTGCTGATGATTACCGATGAAGTGGCCAATCCGGCAAGATTAAACGTTTTGCTTGGAGCGTGCATGGTGATGGTGATATCGGCCACTTCGGGCGACAGATCAGCAAAAACTTGGTGTTTGAAAGGAGGCAAAACAAGGTCGTTATGAATTTCATCCGACAAGACCAAAACGTTATGTTTCAAACAAATATCAGCCATCTTTTGTAGCTCTTCGCGTGTCCAGCAACGGCCTAAAGGGTTGTGCGGACTGCATAAAATAAACAGCTTAGCTTGCTTGGCTTTTTCTTCAAAGTCATCAAAGTCAACCTCATAACTTGAGCCATTGCAAACCAATTCGTTTTCAAGCAATACCCTGTCATGGTCTTTAACGGCTGAAAAGAAAGGAAAATACACCGGAGGCTGAACCAAAATGGCATCTCCCGGATCGGTGAAAGCCATCACGGCCATGTTCAAGCCTGGGACTACACCCGGCGAAAAAAGTATCCAATCCTTTTCAATGTGCCACCGGTGCCGCCGTTGCATCCAATTGATGATGCTTTCATAATAAGCATCATCACGAAAGGTGTAGCCATAAACAGGATGTAAAGCCCTTTCCATGATTGCATTACGCACAAACTGCGGTGTTTCAAAATCCATGTCGGCCACCCACAACGGCAAAATATTTGGGGTGCCGAAAATCATTTCCTTCAGGTCGTGCTTGATACTTGAGGTGTTTGAGCGGTTAATGATTTGATCGAAATTGTATTTCATATTGATAATTTGCCGCAAAATAAGCAAAGTTTGGTCAAAGGCAAGCTATGCTTTTTCGGGAAGGCAAAAAATTGAACCAAAAAGCACAAGAAAATTATCGCTTTTAATGTTTTTGCAGAAATACTACCTTTGCCCCTTATAATAAGGATATGTTACTGAAAGAAGCACAGTCAAAAGTAGATGATTGGATCAACAAGGTGGGTATTAGGTATTTTAGCGAACTCACCAATACGGCACTTTTGATGGAAGAAGTGGGAGAATTGGCCCGCATTATGGCGCGAAAATATGGCGAACAAACTGCCAAACCAACCGACAATGCTGAAAATATGGCCGACGAAATGGCAGATGTGCTGTTTGTTTTGATCTGCCTCGCCAACCAAACCGGGGTGGACCTAACAACTGCTTTTGAAAACAATCTTGAGAAAAAAAACCAGCGCGACGCCGAGCGTCATAAAAACAACCCAAAGCTAACGAACCCATCAAACCCTGATTGAAAGGGTAATTTTATTTCAACTGATTTTCAACAAAACATAAATTTTTAGACGATGTTGCTTACAAAACTTATTGCCCACCAATGGAAACAACAGCGAAGGTCGCCCATTTGGCAAAAAAACCTCGCCGTGAACATCATTATCGGCTTTTTCTTTTTGCTGCTTTTTCTCGAAGCCGTTGCCGTTTCCGTGCTTTTGGCTTTAAAATGGGGTGAAGCTTTTAATACAACCGACCCGATAGCCCACTATCACGGAGTTTTGGTTTGGTATTTTTTGGGCTTGTTTGTTTTTCGGTTTTTCATCCAAAAACTTCCCGCGGTTGAAATTCGGCCTTATCAGCATTTGCCGATTCAGAAAAAAAACCTTATCAACTATTTGCTTTTCAGAGGAAGTATCTCCTTTTTTAATCTTCTTACCTTGGTGTTTTTGTTGCCTTTTGCCTTGTTCCAAATTTTGCCGGTTCATGGTACGGTGGCAACCACATTATGGCTTTTGGGCTTCCTAAGCCTCGATATGGCCTTCAACTACATCATTATTTATTTGAAAAAGAATCTGGCAACCAATTTCAAAATGGTTGCCGTTACGGTGGCTGCGGTAGCCTTGCTGGCCATGGTTGAATACCTGAAATGGTTTCAGTTTTCATCCGTCATAGCGCAATCTTTCAACACTTTTTTGACGGCTCCATTTTTGTTTTTGTTTTTTCCGCTCCTGGCCGTGTTGGCCTACCGACTTAACTTCGCGTTTTTCAAAAAAGGAATGTATTTGGAAGCCTTCCAAAGCAACAGCAAAGACGATTCTTTGGTAGGTAACTTGCAATATCTAAACAAGATAGGCCGTTTGGGACAGCTGATAAGCATGGACATCAAGCTCCAGCTGCGCAACAAAAGAACACGTTCCATGGTCATGATGAGTCCCTTGTTTTTGTTGTATGGATTGATTTTTTACGCCTCCGACGACTACGCCAAAGACAGCGGCTGGTTGATTTTCGCGGGCGTGTTCATCACAGGCAGCGTGGCCATCAATTACCTGCAATACGCCTTTGCCTACGAAGGAGCTTTCAACGATTATTTACAAAGCTCCGCCCTCAAAATGGGCGAAATCGTTCGGGCAAAAATGGCCCTCGGAACAGCTGTTATTGTGGTATCTTACCTCCTGACAACGCCCTATGTTTTTTTTGGAACAGAAATACTGCTTATAAATACCGCTTGTATGTTGTTCAATATTGGATTTTTAGTGCCGGGGCTTTTGTTTTTTGCCACTTACAACAAAAAAACAATGGTCCTCTCCAAAGGCTCCTCTTTCAATTATCAAGGTGTAGGAGCCACCCATTTTTTGGTGATGTTGCCCATTTTCCTTTTCCCGATCATGTTGTACATGACCTTTAAATGGTTGGGGCATCCCAACGGAGGACTGATGGCGATTGGTTTTATTGGACTCGTTGCCCTTGCTTTGCGCAAATGGATCATCCAGATGATTGTTGATAACCTGAAAGAAAAAAAATACATCATTGCAGATGGTTTTAGACAACGCTATTAGTGAACCCTCTCCGAAAGCAGCTTCTAATAAAATATTAATAATGATATTATGATACAAATCAATCAGTTACAAAAATCATACAGTGGAACAACCGTTCTTGATATAGAAAACCTCCAAGTGCCAAAAGGCGAAAGCTTTGGTTTGGTGGGCAACAATGGCGCCGGCAAAACAACACTTTTTAGGCTTTTACTCGATTTGCTTTTGGCCGACCGCGGCACTGTTTCCATCAAAGGGATAGCTATTGCAGGCGACGAAAGCTGGAAACATTTTACAGGAGCTTACCTCGACCAAGGTTTCCTGATTGATTTTTTACGTCCCGAAGAGTTTTTTACTTTCACCGGCGAGATCAAAGGCATGTCAAGCGATGAAATACAGTTGTTTCTATCCGGCATGGAAGACTTTTTTAATGGAGAGGTGCTGGGCAAAAAGAAACTCATCCGCAACTTTTCGATGGGCAACCAGCAAAAAATCGGCATCGCAGCAGCCTTCATGGGCCATCCCGAACTTATTGTGCTCGATGAACCCTTCAACAGCCTCGATCCCAGCACCCAAATTCGATTAAAGCATTTGATCAAAAAGAAAAAAGAATCAAAAGAAATCACCTTTCTCATCTCGAGCCACGACTTGAGCCACATCAGCGAGGTATGCGACCGCGTTGTCATTCTCGAAGAAGGAAAAGTTGTTCACGACCTCCATGCCGGCAGCGATACCCTCGCTTCGTTGGAATCATATTTTGCAGTTTAAAACAGTTGCGTTAAAAAGCAACTATCTTTATCCAAATTTTAAATATGGGAGCTCTAACCAAAAATTTTAAATCCATTGCAGGGGTACTCATCGTAGCCTTATTTGCCTGGTATTTCGCTAATTTGTTTGTTTTCATCTGCGTTTCCATTGTCATTACCATCATTGGCCGACCGCTGGTAAGAAAATTTAGCGCACTCAAAATAAAAAACATACAATTAGGTAATTCGGTGGGTGCCATTGCCACCATTCTAGTCATACTTTCGGTGATCGCTTTATTTTTTATCTTTTTGGCTCCTTTGATTGTGAAACAAGCCAACCTGATTGTAAACATTGACACCCAGTTGCTGACCAATTATTACCAAGGCTTTATCACCGACTTGAATGTTTACCTTTTCGATATGGGCTTCATCAAATCGGATGAGGATGTACTTGTCATGTTACAAAACCAACTTTCAGGATTGGTTAGTTTCTCTTTTATTTCCGTTGCTTTTAAGAAACTCGTTAGCGCTACAGGATCGCTCTTCATGGCCTCTTCAATCATTCTTTTTTTGAGTTTTTTCTTTTTAAGAGAACCTCAGCTCATCCGTAATTTCGTGTTGTGGATTACTCCGTCAAACCATCAGCACAACGCCTTAACCATCATGTACAATTCAAGACGGTTGCTCAGCAGATATTTTGTTGGTGTGCTGATTGAGATATTTACGATGATGATTCTCATTTCGGGCATCTTAGGCATTCTTGGTATAAACAACGCGATTTTGATTGGTTTTATGGGTGGTTTGATGAACGTCATCCCTTATATTGGCCCACTCATCGGCATTGCCATTGGCACACTCATGGGTATCATTTACGTTTTGTCCATAGGCGATTATGGCGCGCTTTTCTTTAATATTTTCTCAATCGCCGGAGCTTTTATTTTCTCCAACATGATTGATAATTTTTTGCTGCAACCTATTATCTATTCAAAAAGTGTGAGAGCCCATCCTATCGAAATTTTTTTAGTCATCATCATGGCTGGAAACCTTGCAGGCATCTTGGGCATGATGGCAGCTATTCCTGTTTACACCATTATAAAAGTTATTTATCTTCAATTATCGTTAAAAATGGGCGAAGAGACAACCCAAAGCACAAATCTCACATAAATTAAACCAGTAAAAAACAAACCCATGGCAAAAAAGAAACTTAATTTCGGAACAGGATTATTACTTGGAGCCCTAGCTGGCGCGGCTTTGGTTTATTTTCTCAACGATGAAAGAAGTGAGCTAATCAAAAATAAAGCCCGCGACTTTTCCCGACTAGCAGCCAATGATTTGGCCAACAAGCTGGAATCTATTAAAAAAGAATTGGAAGAATAGCTTCCCCTAAAGCCTGTTCTTAACAATCTTTTTGAGTACTTTACCCTTTAAAAAACGAAAAAATGGCAAAACCATTTGAAACCGAAATTGGAAATCTTACCAACGATTTCAAGACTTACCTTAACATCCGTTTGAACATCATTGGCTTGATTCTAAGCAAACACATCGCCAATCTGGCCTCGTTTTTGCTCACCGCTGCCATCATTACTGCCTTGGCCGGATTGGTTATCTTAATGCTGTCGTTCGCCTTTGTTTTTTGGTATGGCGCTAATATCGGCACCTATTATCAAGGTTTTTTGATTCTTGCTCTGGTTTATACCCTGATCGGATGGATTATTTATTGGGGCAGAAAACGCTTTTTTATTGACCCAATTGTGAAAAAAGTGAACGAAAAAATTGTTGTGAACGATTTTATCTTAGGAACACAAACCGGTCTTCAACCCCAAATGAGCATCGAAGAGCAAATATTGAGCCTGAGCCGCGAAGCCGACCAATGTGAAGAAGACATGAAGGATGATTTTGATGCTTTCACTGATCAGCTGCATCCGATAAATCTTGCTAAGCGATTAATGTCCAATATGTTAACTAACCCAACAATGCTTGTCTCGCTTTTGAATATCGCGATTAAGTTGTTGAGAAAAAACAAAGACAACAAAGAGGAAAAGGAATAATCAGACCGTAAGAATGTCTTTTTCTTTCAATTCAAGAATCTTATCCACCCTGCTGATGTAGCCGTTGGTGAGTTCTTGAATCTTATCCACCAAGCGTTTGATTTCGTCTTCAGCACTTCCGTCTTTTTCGTTTTGCTTGGCTTCATCGTTGGCTTGCCGGCGGGCATTTCTAATGCTTACTTTGGCATCTTCAGCCTCATTTTTAGCTCTTTTCACCAAATCTTTTCTGCGTTCCTCAGTAAGCGGTGGCACATTGATACGCAAAAGCTCCCCTTCGTTCATTGGGTTGAAACCCAAATTAGCAGCCATAATGGCTTTTTCTATCGCATGAATGCTGCTTTTATCAAAAGGTTGAACAATAATTTGGCGCGGATCGGGTGTGTTGATGTTGGCAACACGGTCAATGGGGACGTGCGAGCCGTAATATTCAACAATGACACCATTCAGCATGGATGGACTTGATTTTCCTGCCCTGATTTTTTGTAACTCACGCTCAAGATGCACGATGGAATGTTCCATGCTTTCCTTTGTAGCGTCTAAAATAAATTGTGATTCTTCTGTCATGGCCAAAAAGTTTTGTTGACAAATATACTAAAAAATTTAGCCCGCAAAAGGCTGAATTACTTTAGTGGTGCATATAATCCAAAAAGGATAGGGTTTTGTTTTTTGATGTACATCCAACGTTCGAGAACCAAAAAATCACTTTTTACATTGTTCCAAAGGTAGGTGCGCAGAAGAGTGTTCGCCTCGAAGTTGGGTCCTGAATCCAACTGATAGGTCACCAAAACAACAACGCTTCCATCGGCCATCACTTGCGGTGATTGTATTTTTCCCGACCGCCAAACCACGGCTTTTCCATCCGTTGCCGACTTAAATTCAAGCACGGCACTTACGCCTTCCACCGATGACAAGGCTTTGAGCCGATAACCCACCACAACTATTCCGTCATCAACAGCAAGTATCGAATCGGTGCGTGCCTCCCACAACAGGCCATATTCGTCATTTTCGGCAAAATGCTTGAAACCATTCATATCAACTTGCTGAATGACAAAACGCTCATCTTGAAGTAATTCTCGTTTTGAAACCGTATCACGTGAGAGCAAATAATAGCCTGAATTGAACCAATGCATCGTTTCAATCACTTTCGGGAAACGAACGCGTGCGGCCTCAACCCAGCTGTAAGGAGCATAATCGGTCCAGCCAATGGCAAGGTATTGAGCAGTAGAAGTATCCAAAAGTGCGACAAAAGGTTCTAATGCAGCATCTTTGTTGAAAAAATGGGTATGTGGCACTTGATTTTGTTGCAAGTAAAAACCCGTCATCCGCTCCGATCCCCCCGTGTTGACCTGTAAAATTCGGCTACCGTAGGTGGATTGGTTTTCGCTAAAACGCAGTGCAATTTGATCATATCCTTGAGCATACATCATAGTAAAGTGTTCGCGATCAGCTATTAAGCTTATGGTTCCCGTGGTTAAAATCAACGCAACCATCACAAGCTTAAGCAAAGGCTTCAGCTCTTTCATAAAACCCGAAATACCGAGAATGACAAAAGGAAAGCTGAAAATTAAGCTGCTGTATTGCAATACGGGTGTTCGCATCATAGAATAGATCCAACCGATCGTGAAGGAAAGCACAAACCAACTGATCATGGTCCATGCTTTTATATTGTTCATTTTGCTGCCTTTAGCAACAAAAAAAAGAAAAAATATTACAGCTGCGACTGCAAAAAACAGGGTGGAGAAATGAAAACAATAGGCCAAAAATTGAAATATAAAATCCGAAGAGGGCTTGCCCAACCAATCGCCGATACCTCCTGCCGAAACCTGACTCATAAAAATTTTGATGTTGGGAAGGTAAGCAATAGCCGTTACTACAGCCGTAATCACGAAGGTTTTTCGTTGCTCTTTTCGAATGAAAAAGAAAAAACTTACCACAACAAAACCGGCCATCATCATGG
>JADYZK010000326.1 GCA_020853175.1 Bacteroidales bacterium | reverse complement strand
GGCGGGAAAGGGAAGCGTGAAACATAAAGTGAATAAGAAAATGTAAAGGCGTTTCATCGTGATTTGATTTGGTTTCTGAGGTGTAAATTTATCGCGCTTGAGGCTCTACTGCTCGTGCAAACTTGAATGTGTTGACTTTCGCTTTGAATTCGCTATTTATCCAGCAACATTTGAAAGATTTCTTTCCGTTTGCGGGTTGCAATTGGAATGAGCGAATTGTCGGAAAGCACAATGGAGTAGTTGCCCGTTTTGTTGATCTCCTTGATGTGATTGATATTGACCAAATAGGATTGATGCGAACGGAAAAACGATTCATTTCCAAGCAACTTTTCGATGTTAGCAATACTATGCGAAACCACTATTGGTGTGTGGTTGGTAAGGAAAAACGTGGTGGAGCTATTGCAGCACTTGCAGTAAAGGATATCGTGCTTTCTCACCAAATGAATGGCGCTCAGCGTGTTGAGTGTAATGCGTTGCGAATTGGGCATTTCCTTTTTTTTCTACAAAGGAAATTGCTGTTGGCCTAACAAATGGGGTAAACTTGAATTCGTTTGCTTTGGATTTGAATACGATGCAGAGAAAGGGGAAATCACAACTGGTCCAGCAATCCCACCAGATTTTTCATTTGCCGCATTGAAACGGGTATTTCCTTTTTGTTTTTCATAATGATGAAACCACCATCACTTTTATCTACTTTTTTAACGTGGTTCAAGTTGACGAGATAGCTTTGGTGTGGACGAAAAAACCCATGATTGGCCAGCAGAAATTCATATTCTTTCAGGCCTTTTGAAACAAGGATGGTTTCGTTGTCTTCAAAATAAAAAGTCGTGTAGCTGTTGTCACTTTTGCAAAAACAAATATCCGCAATATCAATAATGTGCAAGGCTTCATAGGTGCGTAACACTAACTTTTTTGATTGCACACCTTGTTTCAAAGATTCCATCAGCACGTCGAGTTGTGGTTGGGCACTTTCATTTTGTTCAATCAAAAGCACCGCACGCCGAATGGCTTGCTGAAACTCGGTTTCGTTAACAGGTTTCAAAATATAGTCGAGCGCACTAAACTTTATGGCTTTTATACCAAACGAGTCAAAGCCGGTGATGAACACTACTTTAAAAGTGTACGGTTGAAGTTTTTGCAGCAGCTGAAAGCCTGAGCCATCAGAAAGTTCAATGTCGAGCAAAACCAGGTCAGGATTTTCTGTTTTGATCAATTGAATGCCGGTTTCAATTGAATTGGCAGAACCTGCAAGATGAATTTCAGGGAAATTCTCCGACAATAAGCGGCTGTTTACGGCCTGCATGGCTGGTTCGTCGTCAATGATGATGGCTTTAATCATGGTTCAGAATTGGAATTTGGATGCTTATCCGCACGCCTGAAAGTTCGGGATGGGTATCTTTAAGGTTTATTAGTTCGAACTTGAAATCTCTTTTGTGCTTTTGTTGAATGAGTTTTCGTCGTTTTTCGAAAATGGTATTTGCCATAGATAAATGTGTAGAAGTCTTAGCGTCATGCTCTTTCATACCTTTTCCGTTGTCCTCAATCACAAATTCAATCCAATCGGTCTTGTCGGAGATGGTAAGGGTTAGAATCCCTTTTTCCTCCAGGTTCTTGAAGCCGTGTTTAATCGAATTTTCAACGAAAGGCTGTATCAGCATCGGTGGAATACGGATAAAGTCAACTTCTACTGCTTCGTCAAAACGAATTGTATAATCAAATTTATCAGCACACCGCATCTTTTCCAGCTCAATATAATTTTTCAGCATCTCAATTTCGTCGCTTAACGGAATGGTTTCAGAAACCGAATTATTCAATGTGGAGCGGGTGAGCTGGGCGAAGCGTGAAAGGTAATCAGCGGCTTTCCGGTTGTTGTTCTGTAACATGAAATTTTGGATAGAACCCAGCACATTGAAGATAAAATGTGGATTCATCTGTGCGCGAAGCACTTGCAGCTGTAACTCGTTTTGTTTAAGTTGGGCCTGTTTTTTACGTATTTGATGGATATAAAAAATCAGCAAAATTACAATTATAAGCACTATCATTAGGGCAATTCCTGCATTGATGCGCTGATTTTTCAGTTTGTTTTCCGTTGTCAGCAAGTCAATTTGTTGCTCTTTTTTCTCGGTTTCGTACTTGGTTTCTAATTCCTCCAGCGAATGGCGGATGTCTTCATCTCTCAATTTGCTTTCAGTGGCCCGCAACGAATCGTTCCAAAAAAATGCTTTATCCCAGTTTTTTAGCCGATAATTGAGCTCGTACAGCAACTTCAGTGTTTTGAGTTTCTCGGTAGAATAGTTGTTGATTTCATTGATTTGAAGATTCTCATTTGCCAGTTGAAGGCCTTGCTTATACTGTCCCTGCAATTGAAGAAGCTCAGCTTTGAAGTTGTTGTTAAAAAGCACGTCATAAGGGTTATTGCCAAAATACATTTCGGCTTCAGTGGTCAATTTCATGGCTTCGGGATAGTTTCCGAGTTGCCTGTAAATGCCAGCACTGTTGGTCAAAGCTGTACATATCCCCTGATCGTAACCGGCTTTAGTGCTCAATGCAAGCAAGGTGTCGTAATAAAGCAATCCCATTTCTAGCTCCCCTTTCTGAACTGCTATTCCACCCAGACTGTTGTAAATTTTCGCTCGGTCGCCCAAAGAGGCGCAGCCTTCCACATCCTTCATTATGTAGGCTTTTTGCACATACTCCTCCCATTTTACCGTATTGCCGTTTTCTCTAAAAATATTGCCCATCGCAATGTAATGGTAGCAAATGCGCTCCAGATTATTGGTGGTTTCTTTCGTTTTTAGGGCATAAAGACCATGTTCGATGGCCAATTCATAATCGCCGGTATAATTGTAATTGCTGGCCAGGTTCATGCTGATTTTTGCAATTTCACCGCTATTTTGCGTTTTTTCGGCGCTCGCCAAAGCGATGAAATAACTTTTATTCGATGCCGTGAAATTTCCTGTGGAAGCGTGTAAATTAGCCAAATTGTTGGAAATTCGCGCTATTTGTTGTTGGTTTTCGATGCTCTGCGCAATGCCTAATGCTGTTTCATACTGAAGTTTCGAAGCTTCAGTCTCACCTTCCTTGGCAAGGTACGCACCCATATCAAAATGTGCTTCTAATCGTTTTGTTGGGTCATGGGCTGCATCATCTATTCTCTTTTTAAACACCAATCGTGTGGAGTCAGTGGCATCAGATAAATCTGTAAAATATTGGTTTTCAGCAAATATTGTTAAATTGGAGAAAAAAATACCAACAAGAAAAAGAAAAATGCGCGCCTTTGTTTTATCCATAAATGTTAAACTTTCGCTTTTGAGCTTTTGGCCTAACCAATGTCAATAATTGATAAACACAAAAGCTATAAACCGGTATTTCGTACAATTGCTAACAGCATAGCTTCACGCCAAATGTACGGATAAACTCCAAAAATGCCAAAGTAAATTTGAAAAGACACATGTAATTTGATGGATTCAATGGATTTGAAGATTCGATTATTAGCTGTTAACATATATGGTATGGGCTATGCTGGTTTTTTGTTCCGGTTTACCTTTTGTCTTTTATTTTTACCTTTTATCTCCATCATTCAACGTTTTAGAACACAATTATAAATCAAAACTAGTAAATCTTAACTCGTAACTCGTAAATCCAAAATCGTAAATCCAAAATCTCAAATCGTAAATCACCTCAGCAATAAGCATTTAAAAAGCAACCAATCGTAAATCCCTCAACATTTGGCATTGAACCAAAAAAACAGCTGCACAAACCATTTTTATGGTTCACACAGCTGTTCAGGTTGACAGTTTGCCAACGTTTAGCAAATTCTTGCCGAGTTTATTTGTTCAAATCAAAACGATCGGCGTTCATCACTTTTGTCCATGCTTTTACAAAGTCGTGCACAAATTTTTCTTTATTGTCGTCTTGGGCATACACTTCGGAATAGGAACGCAAAATGGAATTTGAACCAAAAACCAAATCAACCCGAGTGGCGGTCCATTTTGTTGCACCGCTTTTTCGGTCAACGATATGGTACAAATCATCGGCAATCGGTTTCCAGGTGTATTTCATGTCGGTAATGTTGACAAAAAAGTCGTTGCTCAAAATGCCTACTCTGTCAGTGAAAACCCCATGTTTTGTTCCGTTGTGGTTTGTGCCTAAAACACGCATGCCACCAATCAAAGCAGTCATCTCAGGAGCGGTAAGTCCCATCAGTTGTGTTCTGTCAAGAAGCAGCTCTTCGGGTTTTATGCTAAAGTCGTCTTTTAGCCAGTTTCTGTAACCGTCATGAATGGGTTCGAGCACATCGAATGATTCTTTATCCGTCATCTCCTCGGTGGCATCGCCACGTCCGGCATAAAAAGGAACCTTGATGTTTACTCCTGCCATTTGTGCTGCTTTTTCGATGGCGGCGCTGCCTCCCAATACGATCAAATCTGCAATACTAACCTTCTTGGATAAGCCGGCTTGTATCTCAGTGAGTTTATTCAAAACTTTTTCCAAGCGTGCGGGTTCGTTGCCTTCCCAACTTTTTTGGGGTTCAAAGCGAATTCTGGCGCCATTGGCTCCGCCTCTGAAATCAGAGCAACGGAAGGTTCTTGCGCTGTCCCAAGCGGTGTTGATGAGTTCGGTAGGAGTGAGGCCGCTTTGAAGCAGTGTTGTCTTTAACGCATCAATTTCAGGTTCCGAAAGGGTATAATCAGCAGTAGGAATGGGGTCTTGCCAAATTAAAACTTCTTTTGGAGCATCGGCACCCAAATACCGACTTTGTGGCCCTAAATCGCGATGGGTGAGTTTAAACCATGCTCTTGCGAAAACATCTTCAAAATATGCAGGGTCTTTGTAAAAGCGGTCTGAGATTTTTCGGTATTCCGGATCCATTTTCAAGGCCATATCGGCATCGGTCATGATTGGATTTCGGCGAACGCCCGGGATGTGTGCATCAAATGGTTTGTCTTCTTCTTTGATGTGAACGGGTTCCCATTGCCAGGCACCTGCCGGACTTTTCTTCAATTCCCAATCATGGTCTAACAGCAAATGAAAATAAGTATGGTTCCATCGGTCAGGTGTGGTTGTCCAAGCACCTTCAAGTCCGCTTGTTACCGTGTCCTCTGCATTTCCTTTTTTTGTCGGATTCATCCAACCGAAACCTTGTTCATTCAAGTCAGCCTCTTCGGGGCTTACACCTAATTGAGATGCGTCGCCGTTGCCATGTGTTTTGCCCACGGTATGTCCGCCCGCGGTTAGGGCAACGGTTTCTTCGTCATTCATGGCCATGCGTTTGAAGGTTGTTCTCACGTCTTGGGCAGTTCTTAAGGGATCGGGGTTTCCGTCAACGCCTTCAGGGTTCACATAAATCAATCCCATTTGAACGGCAGCCAACGGATTGTCAAGCGATTCGCTGTTGGAATGATCTGAGTAACGTGATTTTCCGAGCCATTCTTTTTCCGAACCCCAGTTGATGTCCTTTTCGGGATGCCAAATATCTTCGCGTCCGCCAGCAAAGCCAAAAGTTTTGAATCCCATGGATTCGTAAGCCATATTGCCTGCCAGGATAAACAAGTCGGCCCACGAAAGACTGTTGCCGTATTTTTTCTTTATGGGCCACAACAGCCTTCTGGCTTTGTCTAAGTTGGCGTTATCAGGCCAACTGCTGATGGGCGCAAAGCGTTGGTTTGCGGTATTGCTGCCCCCTCGCCCGTCGGAAATTCTGTAGGTTCCTGCGGAGTGCCAGGCCATGCGAATCATTAAACCACCGTAATGGCCCCAATCGGCAGGCCACCAGTCTTGACTGTCGGTCATCAATATTTTTAAATCGCTTTTAACGGCTTCCAAGTCAAGCTTTTTAAACGCTTCCTTGTAATCGAAGTCTGGTCCAAGCGGATTGGTCTTGGTGTCATGTTGATGTAAAATGTCTAAATTGAGTGCTTTTGGCCACCAATTCATCACCGAATTGTTGGAATCGGTGTTGGATCCGTGCATCACAGGGCATTTGCCTTTTTTTAAATTCTCCATGTGTATTTGTGTTTATGTATTGCTAAATTCTCCGGTTATTTGAAGTGTTATATTCTTGATTTTAAAGCTATTTATCTTCTTTTTCTCGAAATAATCATTGATAAGTTGATCCAGTTGCGGGTCTTCAAAATCCTCAATGCGTTTTGTTTCGGAGCAATATAAATGGTGGTGCTGTTGCAAAATGGCATCATAACGTGTGGTTTCGGTTTCGCTTTTTACTTTTTTCAGAAGCCCATTTTCAACAAGCGAATTGAGCACTTTGTACACTGTTCCTACCGAGATGTTCGGATGCTTGGTTTTGATATGATCTATGACGTTTTCAGCCGAAGGATGATTTTTGAGCTCTACTACAGCTTCAAAGATGGTTAGTCGTTGGGGTGTAACTTTTAGTCCGGCTTCTTTTAGTTGTGCTATAAAATGATCAGTTTTCATGGCTATTGATAATAATTATTCGTCAAAGATAATCATTATCTTTTAGGAGTGAAACTATTTTAGATAAATTTACTTTCTTTGTTGTCTGCTTTGTTTGTTGATTTCTTTTTCACAAATAACTTATATGGTCTCGTGTGCTTGCTTGATGTCCATTAATTCTTTTTTTTTTGGCAAAAGCAGTGTTTTTTGAAGACGTCCTCACCCCCTTAAAAACAATATTTGACTGCTATGAAGCAATAAGGCAGCCGAAGTCAAACGGTCTTGCTATCTTTGCAAATTAATAATGAAATGCAATGTCATACTCGATAAACGAAAGTCCACTTCCTCAATTTAGCGATATAGTTAATGCTCAATCGGTGCTTAAAAATGTGGTGAAACTAACGCCGCTCGAACGCAGCAAGTCGTTTTCTGTTATGTCCGATTCGGAAGTTTATCTCAAACTCGAAAACCTTCAAACCACCGGATCATTCAAGGTGAGGGGGGCTTATTACAAAATAAAAAACCTAACGGCTGATGAAGCTGCAAAAGGCGTACTGTGTGCTTCGGCCGGCAACCACGCGCAGGGTGTTGCTTATGCCGCGGCAAGTTTGGGTGTGAAAAGCACTGTCTTTATGCCAGTGTTCGCACCTCCGCTCAAAGTGATTGCCACGCGTGCTTATGGCGCTGAAGTGATGCTTGTGGGCGACACTTTTGACGATGCTTTTGCTGCTGCTGTTGAGTTTGGTGAAAAATCGGGAGCTACCTTCGTGCATCCTTTCAATGATCCGTATATCATTGCAGGGCAGGGGACTATTGGATTGGAGATTTTTGATCAGCTGCGCGACGTGGACGATGTGTTTGTTCCTATTGGCGGCGGCGGCCTCATTGCCGGTATCGCCATTGCGATGAAACAACTGAATCCGCGCATTCGCATCATTGGCGTTGAAGCTGATGGAGCCCAATCCATGAAGGCAAGTATTGAAAAAGGGGAGGTGGTTACGCTGAACTCGGCCAATACCATTGCGGATGGCATTGCAGTAAAATCGCCGGGCAACCTCACTTTTGAAGTGACGCGCAATTTGGTGGACGAGTTAGTGACCGTGAACGATGCCGAAATGGCGCGTACGGCCTACTTGTTGCTGCAACGTGCAAAAATTCTTACCGAGCCCGCAGGTGTTGCAGCTATGGCTGCTGTTTTGTTTAAAAAAACCCAATTCAAGGGCCATAAAGTGGTGCCGGTCATCAGTGGGGGCAATGCGAATATGTCTATCTTGGAGCAAATACTCGACAAAGGAGTCATGGACGAAGGTTTACGTGCCCGCATCCAAGTGCTGATTCCCGATCAGGCAGGAAAGCTGAAGTTGATCATCACCATTCTGGATCGGATGAAAGCCAGCATCCATGAAATTGAACACGAACGGTCCACCACAAGTGTGCCGGTGGGTTATGTGCAAGTTACCCTCACTTTCAATTTGCAGGACAGGTCGCAGCTGGCCACACTTTGCAACGAACTTGAACTTCAAGGGCTTCAATATCAGGTGTTGCGTTGATCATTCTTACTAACTGTGCTTTAGCTTGTTAGGGAGGTTCACCGTGCGCAAGCTTTCAGGCATTGAAGGATCTCCTTTTCTGATAACAGAAAGGCTGCCATCGGTTTCCAGGATCACTGCTTTTGCATCTTTTATGGTTGCCACTGCTTTTTCTCTAAGTGCAGCGTAAACCTCATCTTCATTTACGCGTTCCTTGCGCATGGCTTTGGGCAGCATTTCACCGTCGTACACAATCAAAGCCGGAGTGCCTTTTACCCATCCGGATACTTTTTTTGACCGCACGGCCATAATTGTAATCAGATATTGAAGTCCGATAAGTAACGTAAAAGCAAGTAACCCGTCAGCAAGTGATACGGATTTATTGAGTAAAACCGTAGCCAATGTAGAGCCTATGGCGATGGTGACGACGAAATCGAAGGCATTCATTTTTGAAAGTGTCCTTTTGCCCGAAATTCTCAGGAGGATGATAAGGGCGATATATGCAAAAATGGTAATCACAAATGTTCTGAAAATGCTTTCCCAATTATCAAAAAAAATCTTGTCCATGGGTATGTTAATTATAAGGTTTCACTTCAATTTATTGCCGGTTGTTGTTATGGATTTAAGAAAATGACCCGTGAAGAGTGCTCAAAGTCCTGTTTATAAGGTGCTGGTTCTCCTTTTTATCATTCATTGATTTTTTTAGGGTCTCGAGGAACCACTTAAAGGGACAAAAAATTCCACTTTGCCACATTTGGGACACACATACAAATCAAATGCTTCCTTGTTGACAAAAAGTTCAAAAATATTGCCCAGCACTCCAAATCTCGCTCCTTCGTGAAAGTTAAATTTTCCGGAGAACACCAATGGTATTTCGCACCTCAAGCAGTCAACCGCTCTATTTCCGTGTTGCAGGGCCATGTCTTTTATCTCAATAACTCGATTTTCAGTACAACTGTAATTACAGTTCCAACATAGTTCAAAGTTATCTTCTATTTCCGAGTTACAATTTGGGCAATTTTTCATATCTCTAATTTGTTTTCTATTCATATAATGAATGGATTTTTTGCAGAAGGCATTGACGGTTCTCGGCTCTATGCAGACAGGGATTTTTGCACTGAATACCCTAAGAAGAGCGGAACTTCAAATTTAGCAGCTTCCTGTCCAACACAGGTGCAGCTATCATTGTTATTTCTTTTCTTTCTTTTTGAAATAATATCCAACTGACCAGCCCAAATAGGGCCTAAATTGAACATAAAACTCGTTTGTCAGCGTTTCTGATATATTTCCTGAAATATAGTCTTCGTCGTAAAATTGCATATAAGCTCCAGTGCCTATGTATAATTCTGTTGTAATATGTTTCAGAATTAAGAATTGTCGGCCAAATATAATCCCCATTTCAGGTCCATTTCTATGGATATTTACCGTTCGTGATGTAGAATGTAATCCTTTATACATCTCAAGGTTCTTTATCTGCGTGTTGTTGTATCTTATGAGGCCGGATAAATGCCATGCATTTGGAAATATTCTTCGTTTTAGGAAATAATGTCGGAATGAAAGTCCGACAGTAAAGCCATTGCAGTCAAACATATTTGGAATAGGAGGGCCTTCTCCACCGTTATTTATCCAGTCAGAATTACGAAATGCGGCTAAAAACTCAATGGAGTTATTTGACTTTATTGGTTTTTCAATGATAAAGTTTGGATTTTTGTTAAAGATGTCCTGGAGTATCAAAGTTTTTACAACCAGCCCTGATGACTCTTGTCCGGAAACAAGAATGGGAAAAGCTATGAAAAATAAGAATATTTTATTCATTTTCATTTGGCGTTATGATTTTTTGTTTACTGGCTGCTAATGGTTCGGAAGTATATTAAGGTCCCGTTTGCGGGCCGCTTTTTAATCTGCCGGCAAATATTTTTCTATTCGATACGCTACTTGTGTCAATAGCATATTCAGTCATTTTATACCATGTTGGAGTATGAATCCATCCAAAATAAGTATGTCCGTTATCTACAATCTTTAGTCCAACATATTTAGAACTATATCCAATATAACCCCAAATAACACCGCCAGAAGTATAGGTGTCATACCATTGTAAAGATTCATCTATCAGCGAATCTTTATCCAATGTATATAAATTATAATTTTGAATCTTACCGAAACTAATCATAATCTTAGGTGAATTATTTGATTTGATCTTAACCCTTTCACATTCATAAGGATGAGGGCCGAACCATTGAATCCATCTTTCAACTAAAATATTAATTGAATCAAGTGGAAAAGGATTTATAAAGGTTGTATCTATACAATCAACATACTGTAAAGAAATACTATCATACAAGGTCGAAAATTGAAGCTCAGCTCCATAGGCTGTTCCCAAACTATTTGTTGCAAATGCCCGAAGGTGATAAACCGTATTTGCATTAAGACCAGTAATATTACTTGAAAAACTTCCTGTTCCTATACCCTCATCAGTTTTACTATCTACTAAAGTCGGATTCTGGTTGGTACTCCAACAAACTCCACGGGAAGTCACTGAAGCTCCTCCATCACTACTAATGTCTCCACTACATGTTAATGTACTTGCTGTAACATTCGATATTGCGGAAGTTGTTACCGTAGGTAATATTGCACCTATAGCAATAATGGCTTGTGTACCATAACTTGTTCCGGCACTGTTTGATGCATAAGCGCGTGCATAAAATGTGGAGCCAAGATTTAATCCTGTGATGGAACTCACAAAGCTACCTGTTCCTGTTCCATCACTGGTTTTGTCGCTTGTAATTGTCGGATTCTGGTTTGTACTCCAACAAACCCCTCTAGCAGTAACAGCAGCTCCGCCGTCGCTTGTGATATTGCCACCACTGGTAGCTGAATTTGATGTAATTTCGGTAACTGGGGATGTTGTCAATATAGGTAATTGAACTTGTACTGGTATTTTTACTTCTTTCTTACAACTATTTGTAAGTATGATAAAAAATCCAAATAGAACGGTTAAGCAAATCCAAATAATCTTTTTCGTTTTCATGGTTACAATTTTTAGAACGCTAAATGTAACAAATAAAACGGACACAAACCCAACCAAGCAATCGGGGCGTATAATATACCGTGTGTTGAACTAAATCCGCATTCGCGGATAGCTGCTTCAAAAATACTCACTTCTTTCCGTTATAAAAGAATTATTCAACTTAAGTAATCTTGATATGAGAAAGAAATCGGGTTTTACCGAACCTTCGGGATTAGAGCAGACCATTGTGCTTGTTCCTGACTTTGAAAACATTGTCCATAAACTTAATCAACAGGTTGAGTTTGCGCGGACAGAGTAAAAGTACATTAAATAACTACATCCGGCGTATTGCCTTGTTTGTAGTTCATTTCGGGAAGCTGCCGGAACAGATTGACCCCGAAGAAATCAATGAATACCTTGTTGCCCTCGCCCGTGATCCGCGGTCTCCATCGCGAAGTAGCTTTAAGCATATGGTTTACGGACTTCGTTATTACTACCGATTACTTGGGATGAACAAAAATGCCATCGCGCTGCCTTCG
>JADYZK010000325.1 GCA_020853175.1 Bacteroidales bacterium | reverse complement strand
TTCGTTCATCTTTGCCGAAGAAATTGTTACCATTCTGGGAGGTTCAGATTATACGATTACAGCCAACATTTTTAGGATTTTTTGCATCTACGGCCTGTTGTTGCCCATTGATAGGTTTATTGGCATTGGCTTGGACAGTGTGAATTTACCCAGGAAAAATTTTTATAAGGTTGTTTACATGGCTTCCTTTAATATTATAGGAGATTCAATCGTTGTTTTTGGGCTTTCATTTCTGCTCAAAGGATTCTCATGGTTGGTTTTGATTTTTAGCAGCGTTGCTGCGGCTGATGCTTATCGCATTGCCCACGGCTTTTCGATCATAAAAACACTCGAAATGGTAGCCTTTGTTACTATCTTATTCACTTTATTTGGAATCGTTATCGGGTATAATTATCTGAATAAAGAAATAAACTTAAGTAAAAAAGCTATATTTGTGCAAGGTTTCCATCATTTGAGCAGTTTTACGAACTTTTTCAAAAAGTGATTAATGCAAAATGTAAAGTATGTTTTCTTCGTTGAAAGATAAGACCGGCTCGGAAAAGCTTCAACATCCGGTAATGATCCTGCTTTTGGTCGTTATCGCGATTGCTTTGGGCGTTATCATTGCCAAGGGAGGATTCGTCATTGCTATGGCGCTTTTAGCACTTTTTCCTGCCATCATCTATTTTAACCGCTTTCTTGGTAATCCGCGGGTGGGAATTTACACTGTTGTGATTTTAGGTTTTATTGCCATTGGACTCACCCGTTACATCCGCAACGTACCCTTTGGGCTATCTGTTGATGGCATTTTGGTGTTAACTTATATTGCTGTTTTCTTCCGTTATTTTTATGAAAAAGTGAACTGGGAGCAACTCAACCGCGATTTGGTGTATTTGGCAGTGATGTGGTTTGTCTTCAGTATGTTACAGCTCTTTAATCCTGAGGCATTGAGCCGCACAGCTTGGTTTTATGCCATGCGTGGTATTTCTGTGTACATGTTGTTGCTTATCCCTTTGGCAGTGCTGGGGTTTAACCGGTTGCGTTATTTGTACATTTTTCTTTACCTATGGGGAATTTTTTCCATTTTGGGCACATTAAAAGGACTTCAGCAATTGTATCTTGGACCCGATTCAGCCGAGCAGTTTTGGTTAGATACCGTGGGTGCCGTTACCCATATTTTGTTTGGCGAGTTGCGCGTATTTTCGTTTTTTAGCGATGCCGGACAGTTTGGAGCTGCTCAGGGAGCCGCTGGTGTAGTAGGATTGTTGGTAGCTACCAACATCAAAGGAACCCACAACAAGGTGTTTTTTATTATCATGGGAGTTTTTGGGCTTTGGGGAATGATGATTTCCGGTACACGTGGGGCAATGATCGTTCCAATGGTCGGTGGTTCGACCTACATTTTGTTGCGAAAAAACTTTAAGGCATTCTTTGTAGGTGCCATTGTGCTGGCTTTGGTGTATGCTTTTTTCACCTATACTTATATAGGACAAGGAAATTCACAAATTCGACGGATGCGTACCGCATTCAAGCCCGAAGAAGATCAATCGTATTTGGTGAGGCTCGAAAACCGACAAATTTTGAGTGTCTATCTCAACGGGAAACCCTTTGGAGGCGGCATTGGAAGTGCGGGCGACTGGGGAAAACGTTTTTCGCCGCAAGGTTTTCTTTCACAAATTGCTACTGATAGTTGGTATGTACAAATTTGGGCCGAACAAGGCATCGTTGGACTGATACTGCATCTATTTATCTTATCATACATCCTTATTAAAGGAGGTTATATCATCATGTTTAGGGTGCAGCAACCTGAATTGCGCGGCGTTGTTGCCGCCCTCATGGCAGGATTCACCGGAATCATGGGGGCAAGTTACGGAAATGGTGTTTTAGGTCAAATGCCGACAGGTATTTTAATTTATGTGAGTTGGGCGTTCATTTTTATGAGCCAGCAGCTCGATCGCGAATACACCTACTTAGTCAACAATGGACTTCAGCCTTGGTCGTTAAAAAATAAAACGTAAAAATGAATGTTACTAAAGATGCCACTCCCAACACGAGCACTTCTTCGTTAGAAAATACCTATCCACTGGTTTCTATTATTACGGTGAATTACAACCAAAGTGCGGTAACCCTTGATTTTCTTGCATCGTTGCGAAAATGCACTTATCCTAATCTTGAAATTTTTGTTGTTGACAACGGTTCACCTAACGATAAACCGGAAATTATCAAAGAACAATATCCCGAGGTGAACCTCATTCTCACCGGGAAAAATTTAGGCTTTGCCGGTGGAAACAATGTTGCCGTAAAGCTGGCTAAAGGTAAATACATGCTTTTTATCAACAACGACACAGAGGTGGAGAAATCATTTCTTGAACCGTTGGTAAAAGTTTTGGAAGACAATGACAATGTTGGAATGGTAAGTCCGAAAATTCATTTTTTTCACACCCCAAATACTTTTCAGTTTGCCGGATTTACGCCACTTAGTCCACTAACCATTAGAAATACAGCAATCGGATTTGGTGAAAAAGATACCGGACAGTACGATTATTGCTGCGAAACAGGTTCCATTTTTGGTGCCGCGATGCTTGTTCCTACGGAGGTTATTGAGAAAGTTGGAATGATGACAGAGGTTTTCTTTTTGTATTACGAAGAGCATGATTGGGCAGAACGCATCAAAAGAGCAGGATATAAAATTTATTACTGCGGCCAATCCTTGGTTCTGCACAAAGAATCCATTTCGACAGTTAAAGAAAGTCCTTTTCAAGTTTTTTATCTGCACCGTGGTCGTTTGCTTTATGCCCGTCGCAACACTTTTGGCATCAACTACTTGCTTAGTCAAGTCTATCTAATGGGTATTGCAATGCCAAAAACGGCTTTAAGCTATCTTATAAAAGGAAGAAGCGATCTGGCAAAAGCTATTTTTAAAGCCATGTACTGGAACATCACTCACACAAAAAGAAATATTTATACCTAAACGGATGACGATAATATGAACTACTTCATTCTTTTTGTTGAAATTTTACAATTGATTTTGTTTGTTTATCTCGGTTTGGCAACCCTGTATATTGCCATTTTTGGTTTGGCGTCTCTTTTTCCTCAGCCTAAAAAACAAACAACTGAAAACCGTCAAAGGAAATTTGCTGTGCTCATTCCCGGTTATAAAGAAGACAATGTAATTGTTGATGTTGCCACCGATGCACTCATACAAGACTATCCTTCACATCTTTACGAAGTAATTGTAATTGCCGATTCATTTAAACCTGAAACCTTAGCAGCCTTGAGAGCAATTCCAGTGCGTGTGGTGGAGGTTACTTTTGAGATCAGTAAGAAATCAAAAGCCTTGAATAAATGTATGCAAGTGATTGGTGATGATTACGATGTGGCTTTAATTTTGGATGCCGACAACATTATGGATCACGATGTGCTGAAAAAAATTAATGAAGCATTCAACCAAGGTTTTCAAGCTGTGCAAGGACATCGTACGGCAAAAAACACAAATACCGACTTTGCTATTCTCGATGCCGTGAGCGAAGAAATTAACAATAAAATTTTCCGTAAAGGCCACAGAGTGCTTGGTTTGTCGTCGGCACTTATAGGCTCAGGAATGGGAATTGATTATGCGCTTTTCAAACGAACGATGTTAACAGTTGATTCGGTGGGAGAAGATAAAGAGGTAGAAATGAGGCTACTCAAATCGGGATACAAAATCGAATACCTTGAAGAAGCTCATATCTATGATGAAAAAACATCAAAAAAAGACGTTTTTGTAAACCAAAGACGAAGATGGATTGCTGCACAGCTCGAATTTTTTAGAAAATACTTTTTTGATGGCCTTTGGAATTTTCTGAGATATGGAAATGTAGATTATTTTGATAAAGTTATTCAAATGATTCAGCCACCTCGAATTTTACTTTTAGGATTACTGATTATCTTTTCTATTTTGAGTTTTGTTTTTAGTAACGAAACAAACTCCACCCTTAAAATAGATATCACATTTACATATTGGATCGGTTTACTGATTATTACACTCCTTACCTTGATGATTTCGACGCCACGAAAATTTCACAACACAAAAACTTTGTTGGCGATGTTTTCTTTACCGATGGGTTTTTTGTTGATGTTTAAAAGTTTACTCAAAGTTAAGGGAGCCTCAAAGCGTTTTATCCATACCACCCACGAGCACACCGAAAAACCTACAAAAAAACACCTGAAAGAATAAAACAAACATGCGGAATGACAGAAAAAGACAAATATCCGTTTGTATCTATCATCACTGTAAACTACAACCAAGCTGAAGTTTCATGCCGTCTTATTGCATCATTGCATAACATCACTTATCCCAACTTCGAGGTCATTGTGATTGACAATGCCTCCCCTACCGAAAGTCCAAATATCATCAAAGAACGGTTTCCCAATATTATTTTGGTTGAAAACCCCATCAATTATGGCTTCGCGGCAGGCAACAATTTTGGCCTGATGCGCGCTCGCGGTCAATATGTTTTGCTCATCAACAATGACATTGAAGTGCCTGCCAACTTTTTAGAACCGCTGGTTAACAAGCTGATGAATAACCCTCAAGCTGGTGCGGTAAGCCCTAAAATAAAATATTTTTTTCAGCCCGACACCATTCAATATGCCGGTTTCACGCCAATGAACTACCTCACCATGCGCAATTTCGCTATCGGATTTCGTGAAGTTGACAAAGGACAATTCAGCAGCGACCGCGAAACCTACTACGCTCATGGAGCAGCCATGATGGTGCCGATGGAAGTGGTAAAAAAAGTGGGATTGATGTCGTATATTTTCTTCCTTTACTATGAAGAAGCCGACTGGTGCGAAAGAATCAAAGCCGCTGGCTACAAAATATATTTTGTGCATGATTCACATGTTTTACATAAGGAATCCATTTCAACGGGCAAGCTCAGCACCCTCAAAATTTATTATCTCACACGCAACCGCTTGATTTTCATGCGTAGAAATGTTAACGGAAGCCTTTTCTACAAAGCATTATTTTATCAGTTGTTCGTTGCCATACCCAAAAACGCCATTCAATACCTTTTGAAAGGAAACTTCAAAGCCTTCTATGCATATTACAGGGCCATTGGCTGGCATGTTTTGCACCTTTTCGACCCCGAGATTTACGAAAACCCAATGCTATAAAAATGGAGACAGCACTGTTTGAAACTATTTGGAACCTGATTCAAATCTTTCTTTTGGCATATCTTGGTGGCACGGGCATCTATCTTTGTTATTTTGCGTTGGCCTCACTTTTTAATCTGCCGGTTAAAAAAAACATCAGTGGAAAACAATTGCGGTTTGCTGTACTCATTCCGGGCTACCGTGAGGATGAAGTGATTGCCGAAGTGGCTATGGAAGCCCTCAACCAAAACTATCCAAAAGAGTTGTTTGATGTTGTTGTTATTGCCGATAAGTTCGATCCTGAAACAATACGAGCTTTGGAAGAGCTTCCAATTATCGTGTATGATGTTAATTTTGAAATAAGTACTAAAACACGTGCCATCAATTATGCTCTAAAAAATCTGGATGGAAACACCTATGAGGCAGTTTGCATTCTCGATGCAGACAACATCATGGCACCCGACTTTCTTGAAAAGATAAACACTTCACTGATAAATAAATACGTTGCGGTTCAAGGCCATCGTGTGGCAAAAAACATGAATACTTCTTTTGCTGTTTTAGATGCAATAAGCGAAGAAATCAACAACCAATTTTTCCGAAAAGGCCAGCGTGTTGCCGGTTTATCCTCAGCACTTATTGGCTCGGCAATGGCTTTTGAATTTCACTTTTTCAAAAAAATGATCGAAGAAGTTGAAGTAGTGGGTGGCTTTGATAAAGAGTTGGAGATTAGACTATTAAAAAACGGATATGTGATTGACTACCAACCCGACGCTTTTGTGTATGATGAGAAGGTTCAAAATGCAAAAGTTTTTTCACAGCAACGTCGTCGTTGGCTCTCTGCACAAATTCACTTTTTTGGAACCAACTTTAAACCCGCATTGCAAGCTTTCATTAAAGACGGAAACTTTGAGTACTTTAACAAAGCCATTCAATATTTACAGCCTCCACGCATTCTTTTGTTAGGAATGTTGGTGATTTTGACACTTTTATCCACTTTTTTTGGATTAGTTATTTGGCTTAAATTATGGCTTACCTCTCTGATAATTACACTCTTGGCACTTATTTTGGCTGTTCCTTTGAAATTTTACCGCTTGCGCACATTAAAAGCATTGTTATATTTACCCGTTGGATTCATTTTCATGTTCCTATCCTTGCTAAAAGTGAAGGGTGCAAACAAGAATTTTATCCATACAAAACATACGTATAACGCGTTTCAAATAAAAAAACGAGATATTTTTCATCAGACAAAAAAGTAACATGAAAATAGGAATAGAAGGACAAAGACTTTTCCGTGTAAAGAAACACGGGATGGACATGGTGGCGCTCGAGTTGATAAAAAATTTGCAAGCGATTGACACCACCAACGAATATTTCATTTTTGTTAAACCCGATGAAGACACCTCGTGCCTAACCCCCTCGCCCAACTTTCATATAATCGAGCTGGCTGGCGGTTCTTATCCCAGTTGGGAACAATTTGCACTTCCGCGTGCAGCTAAAAAGTATGGGTGCGAAATCTTGCATTGCACAAGTAACACAGCACCAGTCTTTTGCGATATACCTCTTGTGGTTACTTTGCATGATATCATCTATCTCGAAAGCGTAAGCATCTTGAAAAAAGGAGGTACCTGGTACCAAAAAATGGGCAATATGTATCGTCGAATGGTGGTGCCGCGCGTGGTGAAAAAAAGCAAAAAAATCATCACAGTTTCAAAATTTGAACGCAACAGAATCAAACAATTTTTTGGGTTTTCTGAACAAGACCAGCGTCTTGTGGCGATTTATAATGGTGTAAGTGAGCATTTTGTTCCTATTACCGACCCAGCAGAACGCGATCGAGTAAAGAAAAAATACGCTTTACCCGATCGATATGCCTTCTTTTTAGGCAACACCGATCCCAAAAAAAACACAAAAGGAGTTTTACAAGCATTTAGCAAATACCTGCAGGAAGGTAACATCCCCTTGACGTTGGTGATGCTCGATTATGAAAAAAATGCCCTTTCGGCTCTTCTGAATGAAATTGGTGCACCAGAATTAATAAACAACATTCACCTTACAGGCTATGTTGTTAACACCGATTTACCCGCCATTTATTCGCAAGCCGATGTTTTTCTCTACCCGTCATTGCGCGAGAGTTTTGGAATTCCTATGCTTGAAGCCATGCGTTGCGGCGTACCGGTAATTACATCCAATACCTCGAGTATGCCCGAAGTGTCGGGAAATGCAGCGCTTATCATTGACCCCTTTAAGCCTGACGAAATTGTTGATGCCATGAAAAAAATTATGACTGATCAGCAACTGCGCAACAATTTGATTGAAAAAGGATTAGAACAGTCGGCCAAATTTTCGTGGCGCAACATGGCCCATGAAGTGCTCGAACTCTATAATTCTATTACGTAGAAATGTTTATTTTTGAATTTAATAGATTATAAAATGATTCGAAACCGCGACTTTATCATCATTGGCTTGCAAGC
>JADYZK010000324.1 GCA_020853175.1 Bacteroidales bacterium | reverse complement strand
TCCCTTCCGACAAAAACGATATTGCAATGTGCACTGCAATGGCAGGCGAAATGCTGGGGATGAAACTCATTTTTATGGATGCCGGTTCGGGAGCTGTCAACCCCATCACCGATGAGATGATTGCATCAGTAAAAGCCAGTATTGGCGTGCCTTTGATAGTGGGTGGAGGTATAAAAACTCCCGAAATTGCCGTTGCCAAACTCAAGGCAGGTGCCGATGTGGTGGTGATTGGCAATCAATTGGAAAACAATCCCCAAATGCTTACCGAGTTTGTGGAAGCCGTGCATCTTCTCAATACGATTTAAGAAGCCTTTTATTCTTCTTGAAACTGCTTACTTGTCGGGAGTTACCGAAAACTTGTTGCAACATTTCATCAACCACTTTTGTGGTAACATTGCCTTCCATAAATCTGTTGCTTAAACCAAATTCACTAATATGAAAAGAATCAGTCTCATTCTCAGCTTCCTATTGGGAGGCGTTTTTAGCATGTTAAATGCTCAAGATCAAGTTTTTACTCCTGAAGATGTGGTGGGCATGAACAGTGCTTTGTACGCAAAAAATATCCCGCAACTGAAATGGAGGGCCGATTCCGATCTGTATTCCTTTGCTGAAGGCGACTTTTTACTTTCATCGGACCCGTTGAAAAAAACCAACGACACCTTGGTTTCGTTGTCTCAGCTCAACAAGGCGATGCAAGACCTCGGCAACGACAGCCTCAAACGTTTGCCACAAATGACATGGATCAACCCCCACAAAGTCTATTTCTGGACAAAAAGCAAATTGATTACCCTTCAGTTGCCCACGTTAAAAGCGGAATTGATTACTACCCTTCCCGAAAATGCTGCTGGTATTGACGTTGCGCTAAATAGCCTCAAAGTAGCTTACACCATTGAAAACAACTTGTATGTTGCCGATGGGGAAAAACACACACAAATTACTCAGGATGAAGAGGGCATAATAAACGGACAAAGCGTGCATCGCAACGAATTTGGCATCAACAAAGGTATTTTCTGGTCGCCTGATGAGCAAAAAATCGCCTTCTATCGCATGGATCAAACCATGGTAAGTGATTATCCGTTGGTGGACATCAGCGAGCGGATTGCAAAGCTCACAGCCGAAAAATATCCTATGGCAGGCATGACCAGCCATCAAGTGACCATCGGCATTTACCAATTGAATGCGAAAAGCACCCTTTTTCTTGAAACAGGAACGCCCGCCGACCAGTATTTGACCGCAGTAACTTGGAATCCGGAAAGCACAATCATTTACACTGCAATTCTGAATCGTGATCAGAACCACTTCAAATTGAAAGCTTTCAGTGTTGAGAACGGAAAAGAAACCGCCACTCTTTTTGAAGAACACGACGACAAATATGTGGAACCTTCCAACCCTTTGCATTTTGTTCCAGGAAAACCCGATCATTTCATCTGGACCAGCGACAGAGATGGTTTCGATCATTTATATCTGTATAAAACCGATGGCACAATGGTGAAAAAACTCACTCAAGGTGAATGGGCGGTTACCGATTTTCTGGGTTTTAACAATGACGGGAGCGTGGCTTACTATAGTGCCACCAAAGAAAGTCCGTTGGAACAAAACACCTACGGCATCAATTTAAAATCGGCAAAAATAACCCGTTTAACTCCTGTGAAAGGAACCCACCGAAGCCAAATCAGCGCAAGCGGAAAATACCTCATTGATAGCTACAGCAACAGCCAAGCGGCACGCGAAATACTTGTTGCCAGCAACAAAGGCATTACATTAAAAACCTTGATTTCGGCGGCCAACCCCGTAGAAAACTTTAAGATGGGAACCACTAAAATGCTTCAACTGCAGGCCAATGATGGCAGTTTGTTGTATGCACGCATGATTCTTCCATTTGATTTTGATCCATCAAAAAAGTATCCGGTTGTGGTGTATGTTTATGGCGGCCCTCATGCCCAATTGATTACCGAAAGCTGGCTGTCGGGTGCCAATTTTTACCTGCATTACCTCACTCAGAAAGGCTATGTTGTGTTCACGCTAGACAATAGAGGCTCCGACAACAGAGGCAAAAAGTTTGAACAAGCCATCCACCGTCAGGTGGGGAAAGTTGAAGTTGAAGACCAAATGACCGGAATCGCATACCTGCAAACCTTGCCCTTTATTGACACCAATCGGATAGGCGTGGATGGATGGAGCTACGGCGGTTTCATGTCAATAAACTTGAAACTCACTCATCCTGAAATATTTAAAGTGGCAACTGCGGGCGGTCCTGTGATTGATTGGAAGTATTATGAAATTATGTACGGCGAGCGTTATATGGATCATCCTGACGATAATGTTGAAGGCTACAAACAATCCTGTTTGTTAGAAAAAGTGCCACAGCTCGAAGGCAAATTGCTTGTCATTCATGGCACGAGCGACCCTGTTGTTGTTTGGCAGCACAGCCTTCAGTTCATTAAAAAATGTGTGGACGAAGGAAAATTGGTGGACTATTTCGTGTATCCAGGCCATGAGCACAATGTGAGAGGACGAGATCGAGCGCACTTGATTCGGAAAATTACAACTTATTTTGATGAAAATCTCTAAGCTTTTTTAGAAACGACTCCTTATTTTTTTTTTGAATTCGTAGCGTTTTCAACTTGCTCAAGCATATTGTGTTGGGCAAGTTGAAAACGCATTTTACTTGCCTTAAAACTATTTCCTTTTCTGAAATAAATTTAATACTTTTGGCATCACAACAATTGAGCAACCCACGACAACCCTGCGATTCCTACTTTTGGAATTTATTCTTATTTTGAACCAACATTATAAAAACTGA
>JADYZK010000323.1 GCA_020853175.1 Bacteroidales bacterium | reverse complement strand
AGGTTTTCAGGGCCTCTTGGGATGGGAGCAAACCATTTGTCGGCCAATTTTTTAATCTCAGCAACGTTTACATTGCCGGCAATGGCAACAATGGCATTGTTGGGGTTGTAAAATCGGGCGTAAAATTCCTTCACATCTTCAAGCGTTGCTTGTTCAATATGTGCAATTTCTTTTCCTATCGTATTCCATTGGTAAGGATGAGCTTGATAAGCCAGTGGTTTAAGGAGCAGCCACACGTCGCCATAAGGCTGATTCAGGTAGTTCTGCCTGAACTCTTCCACCACAACTTGTCGCTGAACTTCAAGGCTTTTGGGCGAAAATGCGAGGTTGAGCATCCTGTCTGATTCTAACCAAAAAGCTGTTTCCAAATTTTGTCTTGGAAGGGTGAGGTAATAATTGGTGAAATCACTGTTGGTAAAGGCATTGTTTTCGCCTCCGGCAAGCTGCAAAGGCTCATCGTAGCGGGGAATATTTAATGATCCGCCAAACATCAAATGCTCAAAAAGATGCGCAAACCCTGTCTTTTCGGGCTGCTCATCGCGTGAGCCTACATCATACAAAATGTTCATGGCCACTATGGGCGTGGTAACATCTTTGTGAACAACGAAACGCAGTCCATTGTCGAGTGTAAAAGAAGTATAATCTATCATGAATTGGGCTAAAGCGGCAAAAATAAGCATATTATCGCAACCCGCAGTCCTCCCAGCGGCGCACAGGGCTCAACAGCTTGATCGGGGCTTTTTTGCCTATTGATGTCGCGGGTAAACGCCGACCAATTTCAATGGAATGCAGATTATTTTGTTAATTTTGTAGCAGAAAATTATCACGTTCCATTAAAATATCACGATTATGTTAAGAGATGAAAAGATCTTTGATCTGATTCAACAGGAAAAAGACCGTCAGATGCATGGGATTGAGCTCATTGCATCGGAAAATTTTGTGAGCGATCAAGTGCTCGAAGCCATGGGATCGGTCCTCACCAATAAATATGCTGAAGGCTATCCGGGCAAAAGGTACTATGGAGGTTGCGAAATTGTGGACCAAACAGAACAATTGGCCATTGACCGCGCCTGCGAGCTTTTCGATGCCGAGTATGCCAACGTTCAACCGCACTCGGGCGCTCAAGCCAATATGGCTGTCTTTTTAGCTTGCCTGAAACCGGGCGACACCATCATGGGGCTCGATTTGTCGCATGGAGGCCACCTGTCGCACGGCTCACCGGTCAACAGCTCGGGCATTTTATACCGTCCGGTCGCTTATGGAGTGGATGAAGCCTCGGGCCTGATCAACTACGACGATATGGAAGAGCTGGCCATGAAAGAAAAACCAAAACTCATCATTGCCGGTGCTTCTGCTTATTCAAGAGATTGGGATTATGAGCGCATGCGCGACATTGCCGATGCTATTGATGCGATCCTGATTGCTGATATTTCTCATCCTTCCGGGCTCATTGCCAAGGGTTTACTCAACGATCCGATTGAATTTTGCCACATTGTGACTACTACCACCCACAAAACCTTGAGAGGTCCACGTGGTGGTCTCATCCTGATGGGGGAAGATTTTGAAAATCCATGGGGATTGGCAACACCAAAAGGGGAGATTAAAATGATGTCAACTTTGTTAAATTCAGCTGTTTTTCCGGGGATACAGGGCGGACCATTAGAACATGTGATTGCCAGTAAAGCGGTGGCTTTTGGCGAAGCACTTTCTGACGAGTATTTCCGCTACATCCTGCAAGTGAAGAAAAACGCTGAGGTCATGGCTAAGGCTTTCATCTCAAAAGGCTACCATGTCATTTCCGGTGGAACAGATAATCACCTCATGCTGATTGACTTGAGAAGTAAATTCCCTACCCTAACAGGAAAAGTAGCCGAAAACACCCTCGTGAAAGCCGACATCACCATCAATAAAAATATGGTTCCTTTCGATAGCCGGTCTCCGTTTCAAACCTCCGGATTGCGTGTGGGAACGCCTGCCATCACCACCCGCGGCCTCAAAGAAGAACACATGCAACCCATCGTTGATTTGATTGACGAAGTGATCAGCAATGTTGAAAATGAAAAGGTAATTGCCGGTGTAAAACAAAAAGTAAACCAACTCATGTCGGGTCTCCCGCTTTTTGCTTGGTAAGCCTACACCTTATAAAAATACAAAAACCCGAGCATTTTGATCGGGTTTTTTTATGGCGTTAACAAAGCAAAATCCTACATTTTGCAACAACAAACCTTATTTTGCGCTGCAATATTTTCTGATGACGGCGTAGGATGCTTCAATTCCGTTTTCGCCTGCTTTGGAGAGGTCGGTGCACGCAAGTTCGTTTTCATTGAGGTACAGCAAAGTGAGAGCGCGATTGTAATAGGCTTCTCCAAAGTTGGGTTCAAAGGCGATGGCATCCGAAAAGGCATCAATAGCGGGATGAAACGCTCCCGTTTGTAGGAGTAAATTCCCCTTGTTAAAGGCTACAAAAGCGTTTTTCGGACTTCGTTTATCACTCTTCTCCAGCAACTTGAAAGCCTCGCCAATATTGAGTGTTCGGTCTTTTTCAGGCGCTTTGGGTTTGTTCATTGCAGCTCCTTTTTGGATGGTGACCGCCTCCACATATTCTGTTTCCATGAGCCGATTCTCTTCTTTGTTGAAGTGCGCTACGGCTTGGTTCAGCAATGCAAAAGCGGCTAACGAATCGGCCAACGGAATGTTCGCATAGTATTCAATGGCGCGTGAAAGGTTGTTGCGCTCTTGGTTTAACACACCCAAAATAAGTTGTTTTTGGCTGTAGGTGAGTGTTGTGGCTTCGATGAGTTTTTCTTGCTGTTGCAGATCGAAGGTTTCATCAGCCGGCAACTTAAATTGGTAGGCCAACCGAAGCCCTTCGGGTAATTCGGCATTGAGTTGCGAAAGTTGCAAATCGAAAAAGTTTCTTGTACTGTTTGCTTTTTGTTGGGTATTTTGTCGTGCAAAGGCGATGGTGATGTTGCCAAAGGGTTGGATGTCAACTTTGCGAAACTGAGGTCGTTGCAAAAGGCTGTTGCCGTTGATAAAGTCGGCTTCGAGGGCAATAATTTTGTTGAAATATGTTGAATCGGCATACTTCCCAAACAAGTTAGCGGGGTTATCTTCGTTTTGGTTCATTTTTTGAATGAGGGCCATTGCTTGGCTGTAATCGGCTTCGGCAGCTGCATTTTTATTCATGGCTTTCCTCACCAACGAACGGTTGACCATGGCACCCACAAAGCCCGGAAACAGTTGAAGGGCAGCCGTAAAATTGTCATCGGCTTCGTTATACAGCTCCATTTTATAGTTCACGATACCAAGGTTAAAATGGCTGTAAATATTGCTGGGATTGATAAGAATCACTTGCCGGTAAAAGGCTTTGGCCTCCGGAAGCTCATTGCGCAAGGAGTGTAAGAGCGCGCGATTGTAATAGGTGAGGGCATTGCGTGGGTCGAGGATGTTCACTTGCTCAAAATCTTTGAGGGCCGCCAGAGTATCGGCTTTCTGCAGCATGAGTTGCGCCCTTTGGAAATAAATCAAAGGATTTTGTCCATCTAATTTGATGGCCTGAGTTAGATCGTCAAGCGCTGCATCATATTGTTTCAACTCAGCACGCAACATGCTTCTCTTGAGCCAAGCTTCCACGCTGTATGGGTCGCTCGAAATGGCTTTTCCAATGTCAAGGAGTGCTTCTTCACTTTTGCCGAGGATGTGTTTTGCAACGCCTCTGTTCAGGTAGGCATCAGCATAGTGCGGAAAAATAATCAGAGCCATATCGTAACTTTTCACGGCGGCCTCAAAATCGTTCAAGTGCATATCGGTAGCTCCTGCGGCCACAAAAAGGTCGGCATTGTAAGGGTCAATTTCTAAAGCTTTCCGAAAATCTGCCTTGGCATCGTAATAGTTGGTCAACCTGTCGTTGACAATCCCACGATAGTGATAAGCGCGCGCATATAAGGGGTGCAGACGGATGGTTTCAGTAAAATCGGCCAGCGAACCTGCATAGTCATTGAGATTAAATTTGGCTATTCCACGGAAAAACCAAGCTTCAAAATGGTCGGGACGGGCAGCAATGGCGGTGTTGAAATTTCTGATAGCTTCAGTATTGCGGTCTTCTGAAAGATCAACTCTTCCGGTATTGATAAAAAAACGGGCGTTTACCTGTGAAAACGCATTGAAGTTGCACAGGAATAACAAAAAAACGAATACCAAGCGACGGTTCATGAAGTAGTTATTTGATGACTTTGTGCTTTTTATAAAAATGATTCTTCACCATCAGCTTGGAAAAATGAGTCAGAAATACGTGTTTAAAGTGCTTGACGATTGAACCGAAAGTAGTCACAAATGCATTTAAAACGCAAAGATAATTTCAAACCTCATTGAATTTATTTTTTAAGTCTTTTTGACTTTTGCCTGCGATTCTTTTTTCACTGTTTCAATCAGCTGTTGAAACTTTTTCTGAGTGCGTAAGTCTGTCGTAGTCTATCATACAACTGTTTTGCCTCCTTGTAGTTAAGGGTTTGTTGTCCGTCAGAAAAAGCCTTTTCCGGACAGTGATGCACTTCAACGATCACACCATCGGCACCGGCCATAGTGGCTGCCAAGGCCATGGGTTCGATATAGTTGCGAAGTCCCACGCCATGCGACGGATCAACAATTACGGGAAGATGCGATTTCTCTTTTAGAATGGGTACTGCGTTCAGGTCTAAGGTGTTGCGATAGGCGGTTTCGTACGTGCGGATTCCCCTTTCGCACAAAATGATCTTTTCATTTCCATTGCTGAAAACATATTCCGCAGCCTGAAGCAACTCTTCAATAGTTCCCGAAAATCCTCTTTTCAACATCACTACTTTATCGGTTTTGCCCAACTCATCCAGCAGGTTGAAATTTTGTGCGTTACGGGTGCCTACCTGAAAAACATCTACGTAATCGTGCATTTCGGCTACCTGCGAAACTTGCATCACCTCGGTAACAACCTTGATGCCGGCGGCCTTGCATTTCTGCGAAAAAATCTT